>DASZON010000091.1:0-4218 GCA_035550755.1 Actinomycetota bacterium
CTCGGGCGGCCTCGACCGTGTCGCCCGCCGACGGTTCGAACTGTTCCTCGAGAGCTGGTTGGCTCACCTGGCCCTCCCACCGAGCGCCGTTGCCTGACCCGCGAGGTGCAGGTTGCGCCGGTGATCATATCCTGCGCGTGCCGCCAGTTCCCTAAGACTTCCTCTCAGCTTCGGCCGGCTCGGCTTGAACCGCTTCCGAAAGGATCGCGGCGAGCCGGCGGACCCGGGCGTCGGTGGCCAGGTCGTCAAGGGCCACGGGCAGGGGGAGCGACCAGTTGGGGCGCTCGTCGATGGTGCCGGGCACGTTGGGGCGGTCGTGGGCCTCGAGCGCGTCCTCCAGGGTCGCCGCGACCAGCATGGCCGGGGTGCGGGCGAGGAAGCCGTAGAGGGCGGCGACCAGCGCCTCCACCCCCCGCTCGCCCGGGTCCAGCAGGCCCTCGGACTCGAGCAGCCGGCAGAGGCTGTCGCGCTGCGCCTCCTGGTCGGCCTGCTCGTCCCCGCCGGGGGTGGCGGCGCCGATCTCGGCCAGGTGGGCGAGGTCGCTGCCGCTGAAGAACCCGGCCACGGTGGGCAGGTCGTGGGTGGTGGTCGCGGCCAGGGCGAGGCGCGGGTAGTCGGCGGCCCGGCGCCGCCCGCCCCCCGGGCCGTGCTCGAACCAGGCCAGCCGGTAGGAGAGGACCCCCTCGGCGGCCAGCCGCTCGCGCACCCCGTGCTCGACCGTGCCCAGGTCCTCGCCCACCACCAGGGCCCCGGCGGCCACGCTCTCCAGGGCCAGGACGCCGAGGAGGTCGTCGGCCGGGTAGCGGACGTAGGTGCCCTCGGCCGGCTCGGCCCCCTCGGGGATCCAGAACAGCCGGAACAGGCCCATCACGTGGTCGATGCGCAGGCCGGCGGCGTGGGCCATGCCGGCCCGGATGGTCTGGGCGAACGGCCCGTAGCCGCCGCCGGCCAGCCGGTCGGGGACGAACGCCGGCAGGCCCCAGTCCTGGCCGCGTGGCCCGAGGGGGTCGGGCGGGGCCCCGACCGTCATGCCGGCGGCCAGCTCGTCCTGGAACGACCAGGCGTCGAACCCGTCCGGGGCGAACCCGATGGCCAGGTCGTTCAGCACCCCGAGCTGGCCCGAGCCCGGGCCCGGGGCCGCGGCGGCCAGCTGCTCGTCCAGCAGCCACTGGAGCCAGGCGTGGTAGCCGACCTCGGCGGCGTGGCGGACGGCGAAGGCGACCACCTCGGGCCGGCCGGGATGGCGGTAGTCGGCCGGCCAGTCGCGCCAGTCACGGCCCTCGACCTGCTGGATGGCGCAGAAGGTGGCGAACCGCTCCAGGTTCGGGGTGGCGGCGCGGTGGGCGGCCAGGCCGGCCCGGCGCTCGGGCAGGCGGTCCAGGGCCGCATAGGCCAGCCGCAGGGCCTCGTCCTTGAGCCGGTAGACGGCCATCCGGTCGATCCGGTCGCGGCCGGTCAGGTCGCGGCCCTCCTTGGCCAGGGCCTCGACCCGCGCCCGCTCGGCCCCGGCGAGGGCGGCCAGCTCGGCCACGTCCTCGACGCGGAGATACAGCGGGTTCCGGAACACCCGGGTGGAGGGGTTGTAGGGGCTTGGCTCGCCCGGGGAGGCGGCGTGCAACGGGTTGAGCAGGGCGAACCCGGCGCCCAGGGGCGCCGTGGCCGCCAGCAGCCCGCCCAGGTCGCCGAGGTCGCCGATGCCCCAGCTGGCCGCCGAGCGGACGGCGTACAGCTGGGCCGCCCAGCCCCAGGCGCGCCCGCCCGCCTCCAGGGACGCCGGCAGGTGGCAGCGGGCGGGGGCCACGACCAGGGTGGTGGCCCCGCCAGGGCCGCTGACCCGGTGGCGGCCCACCGGCAGGTCGCCGGGCAGCTCGGCCGGGAGGGGCCGCTCCTCGCCCGAGGCCAGCTCCACGGTGGCGGGCTCGCCGGCCGGGGGCCGCCAGGGGTGGCGCCAGCCCTGCCTGGCTACCACCACCGGCGGCCAGTCGCGCCGGTCGGGGGCCGGGCCCATGGCCTCCAGGACGGCCTCAAGGGTGGCCTCGGCGACCTGGTAGAAGCGTCCGCCGGCGTCGGTGAAGCTGGTGGCGATTCCGCGGGCCTGGGCGGTTCGGCGGAGCTCGTCGAGCGTCATGCCCGGAGGTTACGGCACACTGACGCCAACCATGCCATCTCCCGTCTCTCGATGACGGCCGCGCCAGAGCCCGTGTGGCCTGGGCAGCCCCGCCCGCTGGGGGCGACCTGGGACGGCGAGGGCACCAACTTCGCCGTCTTCGCCGAAGGGGCCGCCGCCGTCGACCTGGCCCTGTTCGACCAGACCGGGGTCGAGCGGCGCCTGCGCCTGCCCGAGGTCACCGCCCACACCTGGCACGGCTACGTGCCAGAGGTCGGACCGGGCCAGCGCTACGGCTTCCGCGTCCACGGCGCCTACGACGCCGAGCGGGGCGAGCGCCGCAACCCGGCCAAGCTCCTGCTCGACCCGTACGCCCGGGCCATCGAGGGGATGGTCGACTGGGACGACTCGGTGTTCGGCTACCGGGTCGGCGGCGACGACCTGCACCCCGACGACCGCGACTCCAGCCCGCACGTGCCCCGGTCGGTGGTGGTGCACGACGCCTTCCCGTGGGGCGACGACCGCCGCCCCAACGTGCCCTGGGCGGACACGGTCATCTACGAGGCCCACCTGCGCGGGTTCACCATGCGCCACCCGGACGTGCCCCCCCACCAGCGGGGCAGCTTCGCCGCCATGGGCTCGGACCCGGTGATCGCCCACCTCCAGCGGCTGGGCGTCACCACCCTGGAGCTGCTGCCCGTCCACCATTTCGTCTCCGAGCACCACCTGGTCCAGATGGGCCTGACCAACTACTGGGGCTACAACTCGATCGGCTTCTTCGCCCCCGAGGCCCGCTACTCCTCGACCGGGACCCGGGGCCAGCAGGTCAGCGAGTTCAAGTCGATGGTCCGCAACCTGCACGCGGCCGGGATCGAGGTGATCCTCGACGTCGTCTACAACCACACCGCCGAGGGCAACCACATGGGCCCGACGCTGTCGTTCCGGGGCCTCGACAACCGCTCCTACTACCGGACGGTCGACTCCAACCGGCGCTTCTACATGGACTACACCGGCACCGGCAACACCCTGAACGCCCGCCATCCCCAGGTGCTGGCCCTGATCCTGGACTCGCTGCGCTACTGGGTCGAGGAGATGCACGTCGACGGGTTCCGCTTCGACCTGGCCAGCGCCCTGGCCCGCAGCTTCCACGAGGTCGACCGGCTGTCGGCCTTCTTCGACCTGATCCACCAGGACCCGGTGGTCAGCCGGGTCAAGCTGATCGCCGAGCCCTGGGACGTGGGCGAGGGCGGCTACCAGGTCGGGAACTTCCCGGTGCTGTGGACCGAGTGGAACGGCCGCTACCGAGACACCATGCGCGACTTCTGGCGCGGCGCCCGCACCGGGGTGGCCGACATCGCCTACCGGCTGACCGGCTCCAGCGACCTCTACCAGTCCGACGGCCGCCGGCCGTACGCCAGCATCAACTTCGTCACCTGCCACGACGGCTTCACCCTGAACGACCTGGTCAGCTACAACGACAAGCACAACGAGGCCAACGGCGAGGGCAACCGCGACGGCACAGGCGACAACCGCTCCTGGAACAGCGGCGAGGAGGGCCCGACCGACGACCTCGAGGTCGTCCACCTGCGCGAGCGCCAGAAGCGGAACTTCCTGGCCAGCCTGCTGCTGTCGGCCGGGGTGCCGATGGTGCTGGCCGGCGACGAGCTCGGCCGCACCCAGGGTGGCAACAACAACGCCTACTGCCAGGACAACGAGATCTCCTGGGTCGACTGGGAGCTGGACGAGGACGCCGAGGCGCTGATCGAGTTCACCCGGGCGGTGATCGCCCTGCGCCGCGACCACCCGGTGTTCCGGCGGCGCAAGTTCTTCCAGGGCCAGGCCATCCACGGCTCGGGGGTCAAGGACATCGGCTGGTTCACCCCCGACGGCCACGAGATGAACGAGACCCACTGGCGGGCCCCTGACGTCTTCACCCTCGGGGTGTTCCTCAACGGCGAGGAGCTGCCCGACCGGGGCCCGCGGGGCCAGCGGGTGGTCGACGCCAGCTTCCTGCTGCTGCTCAACGGCGGCACCGAGCCGGCCCTGTTCACCCTCCCGGGCGACCCCTGGGCCAAGGAGTACGAGCTGGTCGCCGACACCGGCCTGGCCTA
>DASZON010000092.1:0-1731 GCA_035550755.1 Actinomycetota bacterium
CGGCTCGGCCACAGCCTCACCGTGACCACCGACGACGGCTCGGCCGGGCGCCGCGGGCTGGTCACCGACCCCCTGCCCGACCTGCTGGCCCGCACCGGCGCCGGGCGGGTCTACGCCTGCGGGCCGATGCCCATGCTGGCCGCGGTCAGCCGGGTCGCGGCCGCCGCCGGCGTCCCCTGCCAGGTCGCGGTCGAGGAGCAGATGGCCTGCGGCACCGGGATCTGCTTCTCCTGCGTGCTCCCCGTGCGGGGGGCCCCGGGCGGGACCCGGATGGCCCGCTCCTGCCTGGAGGGGCCGGTGTTCGACGGCACGGCCGTCGCCTGGGCCGAGCTCGGCTACCCCGACCTTGAGGCGGTCGGGTGACGGTGGACCTGGCCGTCGACCTGTGCGGGGTCCGGCTCGAGACCCCGGTGCTGGCCGCCTCCGGCTGCTTCGGGTTCGGGCGGGAGATGGCCGGCTGGGTCGACCTGGCCGCCCTCGGCGGGGTCGTCACCAAGTCGGTCAGCCTCGAACCCCGCCGCGGCCGCCCGACCCCGCGGATGGCCGAGACCCCCTCGGGGATGCTCAACGCCATCGGCCTCCAGAACCCCGGGGTGGAGGCGTTCTGCGCCGGCGACCTCAGGTTCCTCGCCGAGGCGGGGGCGACGGTGGTGGCCAGCCTGGTCGGCCGCACCCCGGAGGAGTTCGGCCGCCTGGCCGCCCGGCTGGACGGCGAGCCGGGGATCGCCCTGGTCGAGGTCAACCTGTCGTGCCCCAACGTCGAGCACCGCGGCGAGGTGTTCGCCACCGACCCGGCGGCCGCGGCCGCGGTCGTCGCCGCCGTCAGGGCGGCCACCGGCACCCCGGTCCTGGCCAAGCTCACCGCCGACGTCACCGACCTGGTCGCCGTGGCCCGGGCGGTGGTGGACGCCGGGGCGGACGGGCTGACCCTGATCAACACCCTGCTCGGCATGGCCGTCGACGTCCACCGCCGCCGGCCGCGGCTGGCCGCGGTCACCGGCGGGCTGTCCGGCCCGGCCATCCGGCCGGTGGCCGTCCGCTGCGTCTGGCAGGTCGCCCAGGCCCTGCCCGGGGTGCCGATCGTCGGCACCGGCGGCATCGTCAGCGGCGAGGACGCGGCCGAGTTCCTGCTCGTCGGGGCGACCGCCGTGGCCGTCGGCACCGGCAGCTTCCTCAACCCTCGAGCGGTGGTCGAGGTCGCTGACGGCCTGGACCGCTACCTGGCGGCCGCCGGCGTCGGCTCCCCGGCCGAGCTGCCGGCGCTGTTCAAGGCCGAGCGGTGAGCCTGATCGACCGGGGGGCTAGGCATGAGCCCCCCGGACCCCCAAGGGTCACAGGTCCCCGGTAGGCTCCCGGCCCATGGAATCGCCGCTGGTGCTGGCCCTGGACACCGACGACCTGGAACGGGCGACGGCCTGGTCGCGGGCGGCCGGGGAGGCCGCCGGGATGGTCAAGGTCGGCCTGGAGCTGTTCGGGGTGGCCGGGCCGGCCGCGGTCGCCACCCTGGCCGGGGACGGGCGCAGGGTGATGCTCGACCTCAAGTTGCACGACATCCCGGCGACGGTGGCCGGGGCCATGCGGGCCGCCGCCCGGGCCGGGGCCGAGCTGGTCACCGTCCACGCCCTCGGCGGCCCGGCCATGCTGGACGCGGCCGTGGAGGCCGCCGGGGAGCGCTGCCGGGTGGCGGCGGTGACCATCCTGACCAGCGCCGCCCCGGCCGACCTGGCCGCC
>DASZON010000093.1:0-6693 GCA_035550755.1 Actinomycetota bacterium
GATGCGCGAGTGCCTCCAGGACGTGTTCGACCTGCCCGGCCTCAAGGACCTGATGGCCAGCGTGGCCAGCCGGGAGGTCCGGGTGGTCGAGGTCGACACCCCGTTCCCGTCGCCGTTCGCCAGCTCGCTGCAGTTCGGGTATGTGGCCGCGTTCATGTACGAGGGCGACGCCCCCCTCGCCGAGCGCCGCGCCCAGGCCCTGTCCCTGGACCGGTCGGTCCTGGCCGAGCTGCTGGGCCGCGAGGAGCTGCGCGACCTGATCGACCCCGCCGCCCTGGCCGACCTGGAGCTGGAGCTGCAGCTGCTCACCCCCGAGCGCAAGGCCCGCGGCCCCGACGGCCTCCACGACGCCCTGCGCCTGCTCGGCGACCTGACCGTCCAGGAGGCGGCCGCCCGCAGCGCCGAGGAGGCCGCCGCCCCCGGGTGGCTGGCCGAGCTGGAGGGGTCGCGGCGGGCGGTGCGGCTGCGGGTCGGCGGGCAGGAGCGCTGGGTCGCCATCGAGGACGTGGCCCGGCTCCGCGACGGCCTCGGGGCCGCCCCGCCGGTCGGGGTGCCCCAGGCGTTCCTGGAGCCGGTGGCCGACCCGGTGGGCGACCTGCTGGCCCGCTACGCCCGCACCCACGGGCCGTTCGTGGCCGCCGACCCGGCCCGCCGTCTGGGGCTGGGCGTGGCCGTGGTCGAGCAGACCCTGGCCCGGCTGGAGGCCGCCGGCCGGATCGTCGAGGGCGAGTTCCGCCCCGGCGGGTCGGGTCGCGAGTGGCTCGACGCCGAGGTCCTGCGCCGGCTGCGGCGCCGCTCCCTGGCCGCCCTGCGCCGCGAGGTCGAGCCCGTCCCCACCGAGGCCATGGCCCGCTTCCTCGCCGCCTGGCAGGGCGTTGGCCCGGCCGGCCCCCGCTCGGCCGACGCCGACGCCCTGTTCCGGGTCGTCGAGCAGCTCCAGGGCGCGGCCGTCCCCGCCTCGGCCCTGGAGCGCCAGGTCCTCCCGGCCCGCCTCCCCGGCTACCGCCCCGGGCTCCTGGACGAGCTGTGCGCATCCGGCGAGGTCGTCTGGGCCGGCGCCGGGGCGCTCGGCTCCGACGACGGCTGGGTCGGCCTGTACCTGGCCGAGGCCGCACCCCTGCTGCTCCCCGACCCGGTCCCGGTCGAGCTGTCGCCCCTGGCCGTCCAGGTCCGCGACGCCCTCGCCGAGCGGGGGGCGATGTTCTTCCGCCAGCTCTCCGACACCGTCGGCGAGGGCAACGACAGCGAGCTGCTCCTCGCCCTGTGGGAGCTGGTCTGGGCCGGCCAGGCCACCAACGACACCCTGGCCCCCCTCCGGGCCCTGGTCACCACCGGATCCCGCCCCGCCACCCGCCGCCGCCCGCCCGGTCGCCGCTACGGCCGCCGGGGCGTTCCGGCACCAGCCCGTTCGGGCCCGCCCGCGGCCGCGGGTCGCTGGAGCCTCACCCCGACGGCGACGCCCGCCGCCGACCCGACCCGGCGGCTGCATTCGGTGGCCGAGCAGCTCCTGGACCGGCACGGGGTCCTGACCCGGGGGGCGGTGGTGGCCGAGCGGATCCCGGGCGGGTTCGCCGGGGTGTACCCGGTCCTGAAGGCGATGGAGGACGCCGGGCGGTGCCGGCGCGGGTACTTCGTGGACGGGCTCGGCGGGGCCCAGTTCGCCGTGCCCGGGGCCGTGGACCGGCTGCGGGCCCTGACCGACCCGCCGTCGTCGCCCCAGACCCAGGTGCTGGCCGCCGCCGACCCCGCCAACCCCTACGGCGCCGCCCTGGCCTGGCCCGAGCGCACCTCGGCCGGGCCTGACACGCCGGGGCACCCCCCTGGGGTTCCCCGGACCCCTCCCGATTCACCGGGGCACCCCCCTGGGGTTCCCCGGACCCCTCCGGCGGCCGAGCGGCCCGGTCACCGTCCCGGCCGCAAGGCGGGGGCGGTGGTGATCCTGGTCGACGGCGACCTGGTCCTGTACGTGGAGCGGGGCGGCCGGACCCTGCTGACCTTCACCGACGACCCCGACCGGCTGGCCCGCGCGGCCGACGCCCTCGCCCTGGCCGCCCGCGACGGCGCCCTCGGCCGGCTGGCGGTCGAGAAGGCCGATGGCGAGACGGTGTTCGACAGCCCGCTGGCCCGGGCCCTCACCGAGGCCGGGTTCCGCCCCACCGCCCGCGGTCTCCGCCTGCGGGGGGGTCTGGGGGACCGCCGGAGTGGTCCCCCGGTGAGTCGCGGGTAGGCGGCGATGCCGGAGGGGGACACGGTCTTCCTGGCCGCCACCCGCATGCATACCGCCCTGGCCGGCCAGCGTCTCGTCGCCACCGACTTCCGGGTGCCCCGCTTCGCCACCGCCGACCTCAGCGGCCAGACCGTCCGCGAGGTGGCCGCCCGGGGCAAGCACCTGCTGCTGCGCACCGACGCCGGGACCACCCTGCACACCCACTTCAAGATGGAGGGCGCCTGGCACCTGTACCGCCCGCGGGAGCGCTGGCGCGGCCCCGACTTCCAGGTGCGGGCCGTGCTCCGCACCGAGCCCTGGGTCGCGGTCGGGTTCCGCCTGGCCGTCTGCGAACTGCTGGCGAGCTCCAGCGAGCACGAGGTCGTCGGCCACCTCGGCCCCGACGTCCTCGGTCCCGACTGGGACCCGGCCGAGGCCCTCCGCCGCCTCCGGGCCGACCCCGGCCGGGCCGTCGGCACCGCCCTCCTCGACCAGCGCGCCATCGCCGGACCCGGCAACATCTACAAGTCCGAGGTCTGCTTCCTGTCCGGCGTCGACCCCTGGACCCCGGTCGGGGAGGTCGTCGAGCTGGACCGCATGGTCGACCTCGTCAAGCGCCTGATGGAGGCCAACCGCACCACCGGCAGCCAGATCACCACCGGCGACACCCGCCCGGGTCGCACCCACTGGGTCGCCGCCCGCACCGGCAACCCCTGCCGCCGCTGCGGCACCCCCATCCGCAAGGCCGACCAGCCCAGCTACGACGGCGAACGCGTCACCTACTGGTGCCCGACCTGCCAGCCAGGCCCGGGCCCGTCCCGGGCCCTCCGCCGCTGACCCGGCGAGGAGGACCATGACGGCCTTCGTCAAGAACCTCACCTTCGACTGCGTCGACGCCCTGCGCGTGGCCCGGTTCTGGGCGGCCGCCCTCGGCTCCGACGTCGACGAGGACTCCACCCCCGAGCGCGCCTACGTCGAAGCCCCCGCCTGGGGTGGCCCCAACATCTGGTTCCGCGGCGCCCGTGGCCCCAAGGTCGCCCCCAACCGCCTCCACCTCGACCTGCGCCCCCTCACCACCATGGACGAGGAGGTCGCCCGCCTCCGCGGTCTGGGCGCCACGGTGGTCGAACGGTTCGACGACATCACCGTCATGCGCGACCCCGAAGGCAACGAGTTCTGCGTCGAACCGGGCCCCGGCGATCCACACGAGGCGTCGGGGCGGTGAGCTGCGGGCAGGGCCCGGCTCGTCCTCGCGGTGCCGTGCACCACTCCGGCTCCTGCTCGGCCGCTGAGCCGCAGTTCAGATCCGGGTGAACGAGCGCATCGCCATGCGGGGGCCTCGGCGGTCGGGGTAGCGACCGGAGCGGGTGAGGAGGCGCAGGACGCGGCCGCGATGGCCGGGCCAGGGGGCGAGGAGCTCCAGCATCTGCTCGTCGGTGCCGCGGCGTTCGCCGGTGAGGGCGTAGCTGACCAGATGGGGGAGGTGGAAGTCGCCGACCGAGACGGCGTCGGCGTCGCCGAGGGCGACGATGGCGACCTCGGCCGAGGTCCAGGGCCCGACCCCGGGGAGGGCCTGGAGGCGGCGGTGGGCGTCGGGCAGGGGCATGGCCGCCGTCTCCTCGACCCGGCGGGCGCGGCTGGCCGCCATCAGGACGCTGGCGGTGCGCTTGCGCTCCACGCCGAGGGGGTGGAAGGCCCAGTAGGGGGTGACGGCCAGGATCTCCGGGGCGGGCTGGAGGCGCAGCCGGACCGGGCCCGGGGCGGGTTCGCCCCAGGCGCGGACGATGGCGGCGAAGGCGTTGTGGGCCTCGCGGCCGGTCACCTTCTGCTCGAGGATCGAGGGGAGCAGGGCCTCGAACACCGCCTGGGAGCGGGGGATGCGCAGGCCCGGGTAGTGGCGGTGGAGCTCGCCGACCAGGCCGGTGGGGGCGAACCCCTCCAGGGAGTCCCGCGCCCCCAGCAGGTCGGGCGCCGCCTCCAGGCACCAGCCGGCCCCGGGCCCCCAGGCCGCGACCCGGATCCCGTCCGTCGCGGGCGTGTAGCAGGCCGTGGCCGGGCCCTCGGGTGTCCGGGTCGCCCGCCACCAGCTCCCCGTCCGGTCGATCAGGTTGGTCGGGTCGCCCGGCCCCCGCCGCAACGGCCCCAGGGTCAGCCGCAGGTCGACCGGCAGCCGTGGCCGGACAACGGTTTCGAGCGGTGGTGGTGCGGCGGCGGACATCGCCAGGATCTTGGCACGCCCAGCCGACAAGCACGACCTACCGGGCCCGGCTGGTGGGAACCGCGGTACGGTCGGTCGCGCGGTACTCCGCGGCGGCGGCCTGGAGGCGACCGGCGGCGCCGGTGAGGTCGTCCGCCAGCACGCCCAGCTCGCTCGCCCAGCGGCTCCAGAGGGCCTGGAAGCGGTCGGCCAGGGCGGCGTCACCCAGGGCGACCCCGACCCCGCCGACCGACGGCACCAGGCTCCCGACCACCGAGCGGACCGCATCGGCACTGGCCTGGAGCCGTCCGGCGGCACGTTCCAGCTCGCTCGGGACCACCAGCAGCTCGGTCATCCGTCTCACCCCTTCAGCAGCCAGGAGCAACCCGGCCTGGACGGTACTTCATGGATGTAAACAAAAGCAAATGGAAGATAACGAGCCGCTAACGACCCCGGGAGCAATGGTGCGGCGACGCCAAGGTCCCCGGTACGGGTGGTGGGCCCGAGTAGAATCCGGAGTGGCTGCCGGCGGGGTGGGGCTGCCGGCCGTCGCGCCGCGTTCCCGTCGCTCGGAGGACCAGCCATGCCAGGTCGCTTCGGTCGTGTGCTCACCGCCATGGCCACCCCGTTCAGCCCTGACGGCAACCTGGACGTCGACGGCGCCCAGCGCCTGGCCCGCCACCTGCTCGACAACGGCACCGACACCCTGGTCGTGGCCGGCACCACCGGCGAGTCGCCCACCCTGACCGCCGACGAGAAGGCCCGCCTCTGGGCCGCGGTGGTCGAGGTCGCCGGCAGCGACCGGGTCATGGCCGGCACCTCCACCTACTCGACGGCCGAGTCGGTCGAGCTCACCCACCTGGCCGAGAAGGCCGGGGCCGGGTCGCTGCTGCTGGTCACGCCCTACTACAACAAGCCGCCCCAGGCCGGCCTGGTCGCCCACTTCTCGGCCATCGCCGGCTCCACCGGGCTGCCGTGCATGCTCTACAACATCCCCGGCCGGACCGCCTGCACCATCGAGGTGCCGACCATGGTCCGGCTGTTCGAGGACCTCGACAACGTGGTCGCGGTCAAGGACGCGGTCGGCGACATGGCCGCGGCCAGCCGCCTGCACCGCGAGACCGGCGGCCGGCTGGAGCAGTACTCCGGCGACGACAAGAACCTCCTGCCGCTGCTGGCCGTGGGCGGGGTCGGAGTGGTCAGCGTGGCCGCCCATCTGGTCGGCCCGGGCCTCCAGGAGCTCGTCCAGGCGTTCGAAGGCGGCGACACCGGCGCCGCCCTGACCCTGCACCTCCGCCACCTGGAGCTGTTCGAGGGGCTGTTCGCCACCTCCAGCCCGATCCTGCTCAAGGCGTGCATGAACCTGCTCGGCCTGCCCGCCGGGCCGCTGCGCCCGCCCCTGGTCGACGCCACCCCCGACCAGGTCGAGCTCGCCCGGGGCCTGCTGGGAACCGTTGGGCTGGACCCACGTGACTGAGGTCGAGCACCAGCTCCCGCCGGCGGCGCCCGGCACGACCCGGATCGCCTTCCTGGGGGGGCTGGGGGAGATCGGGCGCAACTGCGCGGTGGTCGAGGTCGACGGGGCCCGGCTGCTGATCGACTGCGGCCTCGCCTTCCCCGACGCCGACCAGCCCGGGGTCGACATCATCCTGCCGGACTTCACGTGGCTGGCTCAGGAACCCGAGCGGGTGGTCGGGGTCGTCCTGACCCACGCCCACGAGGACCACATGGGCGCCCTGCCCTACTTCCTGCGCGACTTCGACGTGCCCGTCTACGGGTCCCGGCTGTCGCTGGCCATGCTCTCGGCCAAGCTCGAGGAGCACGAGCTCGACCCGTCGCTGGTCGAGGTCGCGGCCGGCCAGCGCACCACCCTCGGCCCGTTCGACCTCGAGTTCTACGCCGTGTCGCACTCGATCCCGGACGGGATGGCGGTGGCCCTGCGCACCCCGGGCGGCACGATCGTCCACACCGGCGACTTCAAGATGGACCTGACCCCGATCGACGGCCGCCCGACCGACCTGGGCGGCCTGGCCCGGCTGGCCGCCGAGGGGATCGACCTGCTCCTGTCGGACTCCACCAACGCCGACCAGCCCGGCTTCATCGTCTCCGAGGTCGAGGTCGGCCGCGCCCTCGAGGACATCTTCGAGGCGGCCCGGCGCCGCATCGTGGTCGCCTGCTTCGCCAGCCACGTCCACCGGGTCCAGCAGATCCTCGACGCCGCGGCCCGCCTCGGCCGCAAGGTCGCCCTGGTCGGGCGGAGCATGATCCGCAACATGCGGGTCGCCGCCGA
>DASZON010000094.1:0-6700 GCA_035550755.1 Actinomycetota bacterium
CGGGGCCGACCAGTCCGGGCACGTCGCCCTGGTCGGCTACGACATGTACATGCAGCTGCTGGCCGAGGCCGTCGCCGAGCTGCGCGGCCGCCCCGTCGAGCAGCCCAAGGAGCTGAAGCTGGAGGTCCCGGTGGACGCCCACCTCCCCGCCGCCTACGTGCCCCGGGAGCGCCTCCGCCTGGAGGCCTACCGCCGCCTCGGCGGCGCCCGGGCCGTCGAGGCGGTCGAGGCCCTGGCCGCCGAGCTGGCCGACCGCTACGGCCCGCCCCCGCCCCCGGTCCGCAACCTGCTCGAGCTGGCCGGGGTCCGCGCCCAGGCCACCGCCGTCGGCCTCACCGAGCTGGTCTGCTTCGGCGGCCGGGCCCGCCTGTTCCCGGTCGACGACCTGCCCGAGTCCAAGCAGGTCCGCCTGGACCGCCTCTACCCGGGCGCCATCTGGAAGCAGCCCGAGCGCACCCTGCTGGTCCCGCTCCCGGCGGCGGGGCCGAGCCTGCCCACCTGGCTGTGCGAGCTCCTCACCGGGGTCCTCGAGGCCCCGCCAGCCCCCCAGCTCCCCGACACCGGACGACCGGAGTACCGCCGGGCCGCGTCATAGGGTGCCCGTTCACCGGGTACCGTACGGGGGCGGGAGCCCTTCCGGAACGGGGTGAGCTGATGACGGTGAGCGAGCGGGCCGGGCAGCCGGCCGACGCGTCGATGCTGGTCGACGTGGACAAGCTGGTGCAGGCGTACTACGAGGAGCGGCCCGACCCGGGCGACGCCAGCCAGCAGGTGGCGTTCGGGACCTCCGGGCACCGGGGGTCGGCGCTCAAGGGATCGTTCAACGAGGCCCACATCCTCGCCACCACCGAGGCCATCTGCCGCTACCGCAGCCAGCAGGGGATCGACGGCCCGTTGTTCCTGGGCCGCGACACCCACGCCCTGTCCGAGCCGGCCCAGCGCACCGCCCTCGAGGTGCTGGTCGCCGCCGGGGTCGACGTGCGCGTCGACGCCCAGGACCGGCCGACCCCGACCCCGGCCCTCTCCCACGCCATCCTCACCTGGAACCGGGGCCGCCGCGACCACCTGGCCGACGGGATCGTGGTGACGCCCTCCCACAACCCGCCCGAGGACGGCGGCTTCAAGTACAACCCGCCCAACGGCGGCCCGGCCGACACCGACATCACCGGCTGGGTCCAGGACGAGGCCAACCGGCTGCTCCGGGCCGGGCTGGACGGGGTCCGGCGGGTCCCGGCCGAGCGGGCGGCGGCCGCCGACGGGGTGGCGCGCTACGACTACGTCGACGCCTACGTCGGCGACCTGGCCGGGGTGGTCGACACCGACGCCCTCCGCGGGGCCGGGCTGCGCCTCGGGGTCGACCCCCTTGGCGGGGCCGCGGTCGACTACTGGAACGCCATCGGCGAGCGCTACGGGCTCGACCTGGAGGTGGTCAACCAGGCCGTCGACCCGACCTTCGGGTTCATGAGCGTCGACTGGGACGGCAAGATCCGCATGGACCCGTCCTCCCGCTACGCCATGGCCGGCCTGATCGGCCTGCGCGACCGCTTCGACGTGGCCTTCGCCAACGACGCCGACGCCGACCGCCACGGCATCGTCACCGCGCTGGGCGGGCTCCTCAACCCCAACCACTACCTGGCCGCCATGGTCGCCTACCTGTTCGGCGGCGGCCGCGACTGGGGGAGCGGGGTCGGGGTGGGCAAGACGCTCGTCTCCAGCTCGATGATCGACCGGGTCACGGCCGACCTGGGCCGGCGGCTGGACGAGGTCCCGGTGGGGTTCAAGTGGTTCGTGGACGGGCTGCTGGACGGCACCCTCGGCTTCGGCGGCGAGGAGAGCGCGGGGGCGTCGTTCCTGCGCCGCGACGGGACCGTCTGGACGACCGACAAGGACGGGATCGTCTGCTGCCTGCTGGCGGCCGAGATGACGGCCCGCCGCGGCGCCGACCCGGGCGCCCAGTACCACGAGCTCACCGAGCGCTTCGGCGACCCCGCCTACCGGCGGGTCGACGCCCCGGCCACCCCCGAGCAGAAGGCGGTCCTCAAGCAGCTGTCCGCCGACGACGTCCAGGCCTCGGAGCTGGCCTCCGAGCCGATCACCAAGGTGCTCACCACCGCCCCCGCCAACGGGGCCGCCCTCGGCGGGGTCAAGGTGATGACCGAGCACGGCTGGTTCGCGGCCCGCCCGTCCGGCACCGAGGACGTCTACAAGGTCTACGCCGAGAGCTTCCTCGGCGAAGCGCACCTGGAGCGGGTCCTGGAGGAGGCGACCGGGGTGGTGTCGGCCGCCCTCGAGGCGGCGGGCGGCGCCTGAGCGCCCGGCCGGTCAGGCGCTGGAGGACTCGGCCCAGAGGTTGATGCCGGCGTCGGTGGCGTGGCGGTCGACCTCGGCCAGCTCCTCGTCGTCGAAGGCCAGGTTGTCCAGGGCGGCCACGTTGTCCTCGAGCTGGGCCACGCTGGAGGCGCCGAGCAGGGCCGAGGTGACCCGGGGGTCGCGCAGGGTCCAGGCGACCGCCATCTGGGCCAGGCTCTGGCCGCGCCCGGCGGCGAGCTCGCTGAGGGCCCGCACCTTGGCCAGGGTCTCCTCGCTGAGCTGGTCGCGGTCCATGCTGCCGGGCCTGCTGGCCCGCGAGCCCTCGGGCACGCCGTCCAGGTAGCGGCTGGTGAGCAGCCCCTGGGCCAGGGGCGAGAACACGATGCAGCCGATCCCCTCGTCGCCGAGCGCGTCCAGCAGGCCCTCGTCCTCGATCCAGCGGTTCAGCATCGAGTACGACGGCTGGTGGATGAGCAGGGGGGCGCCGAGGCCGCGCAGGACCTCGGCCGCCTGGCGGGTCCGCTCCGCCGAGTACGAGGAGATGCCGGCGTACAGCGCCTTGCCCTGGTGGACGGCGGTGGCCAGGGCCCCCATCGTCTCCTCGAGCGGCGTGTCCGGGTCGACCCGGTGGGAGTAGAAGATGTCGACGTACGGCAGGCCCATGCGGGCCAGGCTCTGGTCGAGGCTGGCCAGCAGGTACTTCCGCGACCCGTGGTCGCCGTACGGCCCCGGCCACATGTCGTAGCCGGCCTTGGTCGAGATGACCAGCTCGTCGCGGTGGGCGCGCAGGTCGGTGGCGAGGACGCGGCCGAAGTTCTCCTCGGCCGAGCCGTAGGGCGGCCCGTAGTTGTTGGCCAGGTCGAAATGGGTGATGCCGAGGTCGAAGGCGCGGCGGATGATCGCCCGCTGGGTCTCCAGCGGCCGGTCGTCGCCGAAGTTCTGCCACAGCCCGAGCGAGATGGCGGGCAGGTGCAGCCCGCTGCGCCCGACCCGGCGGTACTGCATGGTCTGGTAACGGCCGTCGGCCGGCAGATAGCTCATCGGCGCATTGTCGCACCCCGACCACGGCGCCCGCCGGTATGCTTGTGCATTGTCGCCATCAGCTCCGAGAACGTGAGGTCGTCACGTGCGCCGTCTGCTCCCCGCCCTGTGTCTCCTCGTGCTCGCCGCCGCCGGCTGCTCGGGCCTCGGGGTCAGCAACTCCGACGCCGCCACGGTCAACGGCGTCGGCATCTCGACCGACAGCCTCAGCGAGATGACCAAGGCCCAGCTCGGCCAGCAGCAGCAGGCCGCCCAGCAGCAGGGCCAGGAGCAGACCCAGGACATCGAGGGCGCGACCCGCCAGGCCCTCGAGGGCCTGATCCAGTTCCAGCTGGTGCTGGACGGGGCCAAGAAGGAGGGCGTCACCGTCCGCGAGTCCGACGTCGACGCCCGCATGGAGCAGCTCAAGCAGCAGGTGACGGCCCAGGGCCAGAACTTCGAGGAGCTGCTCCAGACCCGCCAGATCACCGAGGAGGTGCTCCGGGCCCAGCAGCGGGTCCAGCTGGCCGTCGACCTGGTCGCGGTCAAGCTGGTGCCGTACTCGCCCGACGTCGAGCTCCGCAAGCTCCTCCAGCAGAAGAAGGACGACTACCTCGAGGTCCACGTCCGCCACGTCCTGGTCAAGGACAAGGCGACCGCCGCCGCGGCCCGCCAGGAGCTGGTCTCGGGCGGCGACTGGGGCGCGGTGGCCAGGAAGCGCTCGATCGACACCCAGAGCAAGGACAAGGGCGGCGACCTCGGCTACAACGCCAAGGGCGCGACCGTGAAGGCGTTCGAGACGGCCGAGTTCGACCTCGCCGCCCAGGGCGACTGCAAGGGCAGGTCGAGCGGGTCCTGCGCCTCGCCGATCTCCGAGCCGGTCAAGACCCAGTACGGCTACCACGTGCTCCAGGTGGTGGGCGTGCGGCTGCCCAAGCTCGACAACGTCCTGCGGGCCAAGCTCGAGCCGGCCGTCAAGGACCGCCGCCAGCAGGCCATCCAGCGCTGGTTCGAGCAGCAGGTCAAGGCGGCCGAGGTCACCATCAACCCGCGCTTCGGCCGCTGGGACGCCGAGAACGGCAAGGTGGTCGAGCGCGAGACCGCCCCCGGGGCGGCCACGACCACCAGCGCCGGGACCGGCGGGACCCAGCCGTAGGGCCGCGATGAACCGGAGGGGTCTGGGGAACCCCAAGGGGGTGCCCCGGTGAACCGAGTGGTGCTGGTCGCGTCCAGCCCGCGGCTCCCGCTGCTGTTCCCGCCCCAGACCTGGCGGGCCCTTGACGCCGCCCGGCCGGTGTGGATGCTCGACGACACCCACCCGTCGCTGCCGGCCCTCGAGGTGGCCGAGATCCCCTGGCAGGTGCTGGCCCCGGCCGACGACACCGGCCCCGCCGGCCGCGACCTGCTCCTGGTCGGCCAGGGCATGGACATGGAGGCGGTGGCCGTGGCCCGCCGGCAGGCCGACGCCCTGCTCGACCATGCCGCCCGTGACGGGTCGGCGACCCTGCTGCTGCCCCCGGTCAACGACGGCCCGCTGGTCCAGCTGGTCGCCGACCGAGCCGCCCGCACCCACGTCGAGGTCGAGGCTGTCTACCCGGTGGGGGAGCCGAAGGGGGCGGCCCTGCTCGACCTGGTCGCCACCGAGACCCGCCTGCGCGGGCCCGGCGGCTGCCCCTGGGACCGCGAGCAGACCCACGCCTCGCTGGCCAGGCACCTGGTCGAGGAGGCCTACGAGGTCCTGGACGCCATCGAGGAGGGCGACCCCGAGCACCTCCGCGAGGAGCTGGGCGACCTGCTCCTCCAGGTGGTCTTCCACGCCCAGCTGGCCGAGGACGCCGGCGACTTCGACGTCGACGGGGTCGCCAGGGCGATCAACGAGAAGCTGGTCCGGCGCCACCCGCACGTCTTCGGCGACCTGCGGGTGTCCTCGGCCGGTGAGGTCGTCCGGAACTGGGAGGCCATCAAGCGCGACGAGGAGGGGCGGACCGACCCGCTGGCCGGGATCCCGGCGGCCCTGCCGGCCCTCCAGCTCGCCGCCAAGCTGCAGAAGCGGGCCCCCGCGGGTGGGCTCGCCGAGGAGGCCGGGTCGCCGGGGCGGGTCCGCGAGCGGCTCGACGAGGTGCTGAAGGCCGAGGGCCCCGACCAGCTCGAGGAGGCCGTCGGCGACCTGCTGTTCGAGGTGGTCGCCCTGGCCCGGGCGGACGGGGTCGAGCCGGAGGCGGCCCTGCGCCGCACCGCCCGCCGGTTCCGGGCGCGGTTCCTGGCGGCGACCCCGGAGAGCTAGGCCGGCGGGACCGGCGGAGCCGGCCCCCGCTGGTCGTCCGGCGGCGGCTCCGGTTCCAGCCGCTGGGTGTCCCCGGGCCCCCGGGGCGGCGCCGCGCCCGGCGGCGGGGCCGGTGCCGGCGGCTGCTGGGGCGGCGGCTGCGCCTCGGGCCACGCCGGTGCCGGCGGCTGCCCGTACCCCGGCTGGCTACCCCACGGCTGCTGGCCGGGGGGCGGCCCCTGCTGGCCGGGGGGCGGCGGCTGGCCCCACCCCTGCTGGGGCTGGGGCGGCGGCCCCGGCTGGGTCCAGCCCTGCTGGCCCCACGGTTGGGAGCCGGGCGGCGCCTGGGGCCAGGCGGGGGCCGGCTGGGCGGGTGGCCGGCGGCGGACGGCCCGGACGACCAGCACGATCACGAGGACGATCAGCACCAGCACGACCAGGGCGACCACCCCGGCGATCAGGGTGGCCCGCCGGGCGATGTCCGCGACCGAGCGGTCCAGGTTGGCCGGGCGCGGCCCCAGCTCCTGCTCGAGCTGGTCGCGCGTGTACACGCGCTGGGTCGGGAACGCGCCGCTGTCCGAGGTGATGACGATCCGCTCGATCCGGAAGGGCAGGTTCCGCCAGATGATCGCCGCCGCCTGGTCCTGCTCGGCCCGCGCGTCCAGCGCATTCGGGTCGGCGTCGTAGTGGAGGGTGGCCGTGCCCCCGTCGTAATTGAGGTTCGGGTTGTCGATCCCGGCCCTCTGCAGCTCGGTGGCGGTCCGCACCGTCCCGGTGGCCAGGTCGCAGCCGGCGAGCATGGCCGCGGCGACGGCCACCACCACCAGGGTGCGCCACCGGGTCACCGTGGGGTGGCGCCGGGCCGGGTCCCTCATTGGTCGCTCCCTCCAGCGTCGTCAATTCCCGGATCGTCCCCGGGAGCAATTGGCCGCGATGATATGCTCCCCGACGCCGCCGTCCGCTTCCGCCGCGCAGGAAGGCCTTCCCCATGGCTACCATCGAACTTGTCGTCGCCCGGGAGGTGCTCGACTCCCGGGGCAACCCCACCCTCGAGTGCGACGTCCACCTCGACGACGGCGGCTTCGGCCGGGCGATCGTCCCCTCGGG
>DASZON010000095.1:0-5216 GCA_035550755.1 Actinomycetota bacterium
ATGCGGACGGGGTCGTTGGTGGGGGCCTTGAGGGCCAGCTCCTCGTCGCGGGCCGAGCGGGCCTCGCAAGCGAACTCCTCGGCGTCGAGCTCGTCGACCATCTCGACGACCTCGATGTTCTCGTCCTGCAGGTGCTGCAGGATGTTGTCCATCTGCTCGGCCGAGACGTCGACCGGGGCGAGCGCCTCGATGACCTCCTCGTTGGTGAGGAAGCCCCGCTCCTTGCCCTTGGCGACGAGGTCGCGGACCTCGTCGATCTGCGCCTCCTTGGCGATCGCCATCTGCTCAGGTACCTCTCGTTCCGTACGGCGCCAGGTGGGAGCGCCGCTTTCCCACCTACGCGGTGCGCTCGGGGAGATCCCCCCCGTCGCCTCCGGACCGCGGCTCCCGCTGGGCTCGCCGTCGGGCCTCGAGGGCGATGAGCTGTTCGAAGACTGAAGTGTACTCGCGCGGCTGCTCCACCGGGTTCATACGCTGCAAGGTCCCCTTGAGCTGGTCGATGACGCGGGTGAGGCGGAGCTCCTCCAACCGCCGGAACACCTCGTCAGCGTACCCCCGGTTTTCCTCGGCCGCGAACGCCTCCACAGCCAGGCCGCGCAGGAAGCGGCGGTCGGTCTCGGTGGCGGCGGCCTCCAGGACCGCCTCCAGGGGCTTGCCGGGGCCGCCGGCCTCGGTCAGGGCGGTGAAGGCGGCCAGGGTGCCGGGGGTGCTGAACCAGTCCGGCGCCCAGCGCTCGGCCGCCTCGGCGGTCCAGTCCGGATGCTGGAGGGCGAACTTGAGGGCCTCGCACTCGACCCGGGCCTGGGGGCTGCGGGAGCGGGGCGGGGCCTTGACCTCGACCTGGGGCCGGGGGGCGGCCTGGCCGCCGATGAGGGCCTGGTACTCGGGCCCGTACTCGTCCAGGCCGAGGCGCAGCACCACCGAGCGGGCATACGCGCGGCGCTGGGAGAAGTCGGGGACGCTGGTCATCACCGGGGCGACCTCGCGCACGGCCCGGGTGCGGCCCTCGGGCTGGCTGAGGTCGAAGGAGGCCAGCTTCCAGTCCAGCCACCAGCGGACCAGCGGCTGGGCGGCGCCGACCAGCTCCCGGAAGGCGTCGCCGCCGTAGCGGCCGACGTACTCGGCCGGGTCGAGACCGGCCGGCATGGTCAGCACGTGGGCCGACAGTGAGGCCTCGGGGGCGGCGACCAGCTCGGCCACCCCGCGGCCGGCGGCCCGGCCCCCGGCGGCGTCGGCGTCGAAGGCGAGCACGATCCGGTCCGTGAACCGGCCCAGCAGCTTGAAGTGCTCGGCCCGCAGGGCGGTGCCGCAGGTGGCCACGGCCTGGGCGACCCCGGCCTGGTGGCAGGCGACCACGTCGGTGTAGCCCTCGACCACCACCGCGAAGCCGGCCTTGACGATCTCCGACTTGGCCCAGTTGAGGGCGTACAGGGCCCGGCCCTTGTGCCAGATCGGGGTCTCGGCGGTGTTGACGTACTTGGGCCCGCGGCCCTCGTCGACGTCGAGCAGGCGCCCGCCGAAGGCGACCGGGTCGCCGGCCACGTCGAAGATGGGGAACAGCACCCGGGCGTGGAAGGCGTCGCGCAGCCCCCGGCTGCCCGTCCGGGCCAGCCCGGCCTCGGCCAGCTCCTCGGGCCGGAAGCCCTTGCCCCGGAGGTGCCCGACCAGCGCGTCCCAGCCCCGCCCGGGCGCCCACCCGAGCCGGAACCGCTCGGCCACCGCCCGGTCGATCCCCCGCGACGACAGGTACGCCCGCGCGTTGCGCCCGTCCGGCGAGGAGACAAGGGCCTGGTGGTAGAACTCGACCGCCTCGGCATGGACCGCCACCAGCCGGCTCTTGCGGCCCATGCTCCCCCGCTCCCCCGCCGACCGCCCCTCGTACCGCACCTCCACCCCGGCCCGGTGGGCGAGCCGCTCCACCGCCTCAGTGAACGACAGCGTCTCCTGCTTCATCAGGAAGTCGATCGCGTCCCCGCCTTGCGAGCAGCCGAAGCAGTGCCACAGGGAACGAGAGGAGTCGACCGTGAACGAGGGGGTCTTCTCCTGGTGGAAGGGGCAGAGGCCCTTCATGCGGGTGCCGCCGCCGGGGCGGAGGGTGACGTACTCGGCGACGAGGGCGACGACGTCGGTCGCCTGGCGGACCTCGGCGATCGATTCGTCACGGATGCGGCCGGCCACGGCGGACTTCACCTCGACGCTACGGCGGAATTGCTGAAGGGAAGGACCCGTCGGGTCACGGGCATTGTACGCACAGGCCCCGACGGTGGCTCAGGAGCGGTCGGGACGGCGGTCGCGGTCGTCGAAGGGGCGGGGGCCCCAGACGCCGAAGGCCTGCCAGACGATGGCGATGATGAACCCGAGGATCGGCCACACCGGCCAGAAGTAGCGACGGCCGGTCATGGCCCAGACGACCATCATGACCAGGCTGAGGGTCCCGAACCAGACGATGGTGCGGAGCAGGGTCGCCTTGGCCGCGGACCGCCGGGGGGCGGGTGGGCGCATGCGGCGCGGCAGGTCGGCCGGACCCGGCCCGGGCCGGGCCGGGCCGGGAGCCGGGGGGGCCGGGCCTGTCGACGGGAGCGGCGGGAGGTCGGTGGCCAGGGCGTCCAGGTCGCCGTAGGTGCGGGCGGCGTACGCCCGCTCGGTCCGCTCCTCGAGCTCCTCGACGGTCAGGCGGCCGTCGACGTGGTGCTGGCGGAGCGCCTCCACGAACCGCTCGCGGTCGGCGTCGGAGGCCCGCAGCGAGGCCCGCGGCTGGTCCCCCGGGTTCCGGTCCATGACTGCTCCCTCGACGGAGCTTGCGACGGCGCCGTCATTGTAGGGGCCGGTGCTGGCCGGTCGCGTCCTGGCCGCCGGGGGCGGGCCGGTAGGCGAGGCGTACCACGCCCGAGGGGAAGGTCGTCGAGCCGATCAGCTCCAGGCGGACCGGCCCGACGCCGTCGAAGATCCGCGGGCCGGCCGGCCACAGGGCCGGGCTCACCCAGAACCAGTACTCGTCGACGAGACCCAGGGCGGTGAGGGCATGGGTCAGCTCACCGGCACCGGAGACGAACAGCAGGGCGTGGCGGTCCTTGATGGTGGGGATGCTCTCGGCCAGGTCGCCCTCGAGCAGGGTGGCGTTCCATTCCAGGGGCTCCTGGAGGCTCCGGGAGGCGACGTACTTGGGCATGCTGTTGATCCGGCCGGCCAGCACCCCCATGGCCGGATCGTCGGCCAGGGTCGGCCAGACCGCGGCCAGCCCTTCGTAGGTCTTGCGGCCCAGCACCATCGCGTCGGCCACCACCAGCTGGTCCAGCGCGACCTGGTTGCTGTCATCGTCCAGCACCAGCCACCCGTCGGGCGGGGGCTGCGGCGCCTCGAAGGCCCCGTTGACGGAGATGGCGTTGTTGACGACGAGTCGTCCCATCGGTGGGGTGTCTCCTCCTCGTGGCCTGCGGCTAGACGGCTTCGGGGGCGAAGGCGGCCTTCCAGGCGGCCAGGGCGTAGCGGTCGGTCATGCCGGCGATGGCGTCCACCGCCTGCTGCTCCACCGGGTCGTCGGCCAGGCTGGCCCCCATGGGCATGGTGTCGGGGTGCTCCAGGTAGTAGGCGTAGAGGTCGGTGAGCAGCCGGGTCGCCCGCTCGGTCTGGCGCTCGGCCTCGGGGCGCAGGTAGACGTGCTCGAACATGAACGACCGCAGCACCGACATGGCCTCGGCGCAGGCCTCGCCCTGGACGACCCGGGGCTCGCCCCGGGAGTGGCGGATGACGTCCTCGACCAGGACCCCGATCATGTCGGCGGGCTGCTCGCCGAGGACCCGGCGGACCGCGGCCGGGAGGTGGTCGATGCCGCCAAGGACGCCGGCCCGGAGGGCGTCGGTGAGGTCGGCGGTCAGGTAGGCGATGCGGTCGGCCAGGCGGGCGCACAGCCCCTCCAGGGTCGAGGGCGGCTCGTGCTTCCAGGAGTGGCGGGCGATCCCCTCCAGCACCTCGGCGGTGAGGTTGCGCGGCTCGAGCAGGGTGAGCAGCCGCGCCCCCTGGCGGGCGTGGTCGAAGCCGCCGGGAGCGACCTGCTGGAGTGCCGCCTCGCCGCCGTGGCCGAAGCAGGCGTGGCCGAGGTCGTGGCCGGTGGCGATGGCGCTGGCCAGGGGCACGTTCAGCGAGAGGGCCTGGGCGATGGTGGCGGCGATCCGGGCCGTCTGCTGCATGTGGGTCGCCCGGGTGACGTAGTGGTCGCCGATGTAGGGGCCGCCCTGGCGGCCGGCGGCCGGGCCCTCGCCCGAGAAGGCGGGGATGAACGACTGGGTCTTGCCGTGGGCGCGCAGCATCGCCCGGGAGAAGATGATCCGGTCCAGGTCCCGCATCCAGCAGGTCCGCACCGGGTCCTCGGGCTCGGGCTGGCTCCGCCCGGCCGAGGAGGCCGCCTTGGCCGCCCACGGGGCCAGGGTGCGCGCTTCTTCGGCCTCCAGCTCGGCCCGCACCGTCCCCCGCTGCACCCAGTCGGTCGTTGTCACCGCTCACTCCCCTTGGCCCGTTCGCGCCCTACCCGGCAAGTGTGACCTACCCCTGTGACGGCCGGTCGCCCCGCAGCCGGCTGTAGAGGACCAGGTCGTGGAAGCCGCCGTCGCGGAACTGGGCCGAGCGCAGGACCCCCTCGCGGGTGAAGCCGGCTTTCTCCAGGGCCCGCTGCTCGGCCGTGTTCTCCACGTCGGTGCTGGCCTCCAGCCGCTCCACCCGGGTGTGGGCGAACAGGTAGGTGGCGAGCTGCCGCTGGGCCTCGGCCCCGAGACCGCGGCCGCGGTGCGCGGGCAGCAGGGCGATGCCGACGTTGAAGGCCCGCGACCCCGGGTTGGGGCCGTGGTGGACGGCGTGGTAGCTGACGTCGCCGGCCAGGACGCCGTCCTCCAGCTCGACCAGCAGGTTGCCGTGGTCCAGGCCGAGCAGGCCGTCCTGGTCGAACCGGCGCCGCAGCTCGCCGTCGGCCGAGAACCCGAACCAGTTGTGGCGGCCCTGCGCCTCCGGGTCCGCCCACCAGCGCTCGAGGGTGTCGAGGTCGGCGCGGCGGACGGGCCGGAGGCGCAGGGCCATCCCCGGCTACTTGGAGGCGGTGGTGGTTTGGCCGAGGGCGGCTTGGCCGGCGGCCAGGCGGGCGGTGGGGACCCGGAACGGCGAGCAGCTCACGTAGTCGAGCCCGAGCTGGTGGCAGTAGCGGACCGAGTCGGGGTCGCCGCCATGCT
>DASZON010000096.1:0-4260 GCA_035550755.1 Actinomycetota bacterium
GTGACCGCGACGAGCTCGTCGGCGACCCGGGCGGCCGCCGAGGCGATCGACTCGAGGATGCAGCGCACCACCTCGGCACGGGACGCCCCGGGGCCGAGCCCGGCCGCTGCCCGGATCTCCGCCTCCATGTCGGCGGGCGCCAGGAAGCGGGCATCGGCGAGATTCACCACCCGTACCGGCCCACGGATCCCGGCCGCCGCCGCGACCAGCTCCTCGACGGCCGGGTTGCCCCAGGCGGCGCGGCACCGCTCGAGGAGCCAGAAGCCCGTGACGTTCTTCAGGAAGCGGACACCGCCGAGGGCGCCGGCCTCGTTGGAGAAGTTGGCGTCCCTGGCCTTCTCGGACGTGTCGGCACCTGGCCGCTCGGCGCCGACCAGCACCCAGGTGCCGCTGGACACCACCACGCTCCCCGGCCCGGGGACGCCCGGGACCCCGATGAAGGCCGAGGCGGTGTCGTGGCTGCCAACCGTGTGCACGGCGACACCCCGCCAGGAGCCGACGGCACGGCCGGCCGGGACGATCGGTGGGAGCAGGGCGGGATCGAGGCCCACCGCCTCCAGCAGCTCGACCGACCAGGCGCCCGTCCGGGCGTCCAGGAGCGCGGTGGTGGAGGCGTTGGACCGCTCGGCACCCTCGAACCCGGTCAGCATCCGGACCACGAGGTCGGGAAGGAGCAGCAGCCTGGCGGCGCGGCCGAGCTCGGCCCGGTCGTGGGCGGCGAGCTGGAAGATCGTGTTGAGGTGCAGCAGCTGGATGCCGGTGACGGCGTAGAGCTGCTCGGCACCGATCCGCTCGGCGGTCGCCCGCCAGCCCTGGGTGCGTTCGTCGCGGTAGGAGTAGGGCGGCGACAGCAGCGCTCCCCGGCCGTCGAGCAGCCCGTAGTCCACTCCCCAGCCGTCCACGCCGATCGAGGCCACCGGGCCGGTGGCCAGGCCCAGCTCGAGCCCCCGCTCGACCTCGCGGAGGATCCCCTGCCAGTCCCAGCGCAGGCTGCCGTCCTGGTGGCGGACCGGCAGGTGACGCCAGCGGTGGAGCACCTGGGCGGCCGGTTCCGGCGCGGCCAGGTCCACGGCCACCACCCGGACCGAGGTGGCGCCGAGATCGACCGCGAGCACCCGCACGGGCGTGCGGGTCACAGGCCGGTGGCGACGGTGCTGCGGCCCCGCTCGGCGATGCGGGCGTCGCGGTAGCCGGTCGCCCGGTAGGCCGCCAGCGGCGCCAGGGCGGCGCCGTTGCGGCGGCGGGCCTCGGCCGCCAGCGGCCGGACGTCGCTGCGGAACGCCGCCTGGAGCAGCTCCTGGGCGAGCGCGGGGTCGTTGCCGTCCTGCGCGGCCCGCAGGGCCTCCCGGTCGACCAGCAGGGCCTGGGCGTAGGCGAGCAGGACCGCCTCGGTCGACTGGATCAGGTCCTCGATGGGGTCCTTGAGGTTGTGGCTCTGGTCGATCATGTAGGCCAGCTCCGGCACCCGCCCGCCGCCCGCCGCGACCAGCTCGCAGAAGATCAGGAACAGCTGGAACGGGGTGATGGACCCGGTGGTCAGGTCGTCGTCGCCGTACTTGGAGTCGTTGAAGTGGAACCCGCCCAGGCGCCCCACCATCGCCAGCCGGCTGACCACCTGCTCGATGTTGGCGTTGGGCAGATGGTGACCGAGGTCGACCAGGCAGGACGCCCTGGGCCCGGCCGCCTGGGCCAGCAGCAGCGACGAGCCCCAGTCCTGGTTCACGGTCGAGTAGAACGCCGGCTCGTAGGGCTTGTGCTCGGTGAACATCCTCCAGCCCTCGGGGAGGTGGTCGTGGATGCTGTGCAGCCCCTCGGCGACCCGCTCGAACTGGGCCCGGAAGTCGGCCTGGCCGGGGTGGTTGGTGCCGTCGGCGAGCCACACCGTCAGCGCCCGCGACCCCAGCCGCACCCCGAGATCGATCACGTAGAGGTTGTGCTCGACCGCCGCCTGGCGGGCGGCCGGGTCGGCGTTGGCCAGGCTCCCGAACTTGTACGACACCCGCCCGTCGCCGGTCGTCGACGGGTTGTCCTGGAAGGTGTTGGAGTTCATGGCGTCGAAGCCGATGCCGTGGGTGGCCGCGTACTCCCGCAGCCCTTCGGGATCGGCCGGGTCGTCCCAGGGCACGTGGAGTGAGATCGACCGGGTGGCCCCCATCAGGGCCCGGAGGGCCGCGACGTCGTCGATCTTCTCCACGGTCGTGCGGGGCTCCCCTCCGACCGGGAAGCGGCCGAACCGGGTCCCGCCGGTGCCGAGCGCCCACGACGGCGCCGCCACCGAGAACCCGGCGAGCGTGCTGGTGACCGCCTCCGGGTCGGTGCCGCCGCTCCGCCTGATCCGGGCGGAGAGTTCGTCCAGGTCCCGTTCGTGGTCGGGGAGCAGGGGTTGGTTGAGCTCGGCGATCCGGTCCTGGTCGATCATCGCTCCTCCTCGTTGCCCAGGACGCCGGCGGGCGCAGCGTCAGCGCAGGAACGCCGCGACGATGCCGGCGTCGACCGGGACGATGAGCCCGGTCGTGTGGGTCAGCTCCCCGCTGACCAGACAGAAGGCCGCGTTGGCAACATCCTCCGGGAGCACCTCCCGCTTGAGCAGCGTCCGGCTGGCGTAGAAGCGGCCAAGCTCGCCCTCGGCCACGCCGTAGATCCTGGCCCGCTCGGCACCCCAGCCGCCCGCGAAGATCCCGGATCCCTGGACGACCGCGTCGGGGTTGATGCCGTTGACCCGGATGCCGTGCTCCCCCAGCTCGGCGGCCAGGAGCCGCACCTGGTGGGCCTGGCTCGCCTTGGCCGAGCCGTAGGCGAGGTTGTTGGGCCCGGCCACGACGGCGTTCTTGCTGACGATGTAGAGAATGTCCCCGCCGCGCCCCTGCGCGATCATGACCCTGGCGGCGTGCTTGGACACCAGGAACGACCCGCGGGCCATCACGTCGTGCTGGCGGTCCCAGTCCTCCACCGTGGTCTCCAGCAACGCCTTGGAGATCGAGAGCCCGGCGCTGTTGACGACGATGTCGACGCCGCCGAACCGGGTGACCACCTGGTCGATCGACGCCTGGACCGCCCGCTCGTCGCTGACGTCGGCCTGGATGCCGATGGCGTGGTCGCCGGCCCCGAGCGCCTCGGCGACGGTGGTGGCCGAGGCGCCGTCGACGTCGGCGACGGCCACGACGGCGCCCTCGGAGCGCAGGCGCGCGGCGATGGCCCGCCCGATCCCCGAGCCGGCACCCGTCACGAGCGCGACCTTGCCGGTGAGGGGCCGGGGCTTGGGGCGCCGCTGGAGCTTGCGCTCCTCCAGCACCCAGTACTCGATGCGGAACTTCTCGGCGTCCGAGATGGGCGCGTAGGTGGAGAGGGCCTCGGCTCCGCGGATGGCGTTGACCGCGGCCACGTAGAACTCCCCGGCGACGCGGGCGGTCTGGCTGTCGCCGCCGAAGCTGAACATGCCGACGCCCGGGACGAGGAAGATGGCGGGGTCGGCCCCACGCATCGGCGGGGTCGTGTCGTCGGCGTGGCGCTCGTAGTAGGCGAGGTAGTCGGCCCGGTACTCCTGGTGCAGCTCCCGGAGGCGCGCGATCTGGGCCTCGAGGGGCCTGTCGGTGGGGAGGTCCAGCAGCAGCGGCCGCACCTTGGTGCGGATGAGATGGTCCGGGCAGGAGGTCCCGAGCGGCACCACCCGGGGCGCGGCCTGCCTGGCGATGAAGTCCAGCATGGGCTCGCTGTCGATCCAGTGGCCGACCATCGGCCGCTCGCCTGAGGCGAGCCCGCGCAGCACCGGCGCCAGGGCCGCGGCGCGGAGCTTCCGCTCGCGCTCGGGCAGGGGCCCGAAGCCCTGGCGGAGGTCGCCCAGCGGCTCCGGCCTGCCCTGGCCGCGGATGAACTCCTCGGCCCGGCGGATCAGCTCCAGGGAGTTGCGCTCGCACTCCTGCGACGTCCGGCCCCAGGTGGTCAGGCCGTGGCCGCCGAGGACCACGCCCTTGAGGCCGGGGCGGGCGTCGTGGAGGCGCTCGATCCGCAGCGCGAGCTCGAACCCTGGTCGCCGCCACGGGACCCAGGCGACCTCCTCCCCGAAGCACTGCTTGGTCAGCTCCTCGCCGTCGGCGGCGGCGGCGAGCGCGATCACGGCGTCGGGGTGGAGGTGGTCGACGTGCGCGGCCCGCAGCAGCCCGTGCATCGAGGTGTCGATGCTGGGGTCGGCGCCGCCCTGGCCGAAGCGGCAGAAGTCGAGCAGCTCGTGCAGCTCGTCCTCCTGCTCCTCGCCCCGGTACA
>DASZON010000097.1:0-2690 GCA_035550755.1 Actinomycetota bacterium
GTCAAGTGGTTCAACCCTGACAAGGGCTACGGCTTCATCGCCCGTCCCGACGGCGAGGACGTGTTCGTGCACTTCTCCGCGATCCAGATGGAGGGGTACCGGTCGCTCGACGAGGGACAGCTGGTGGAGTTCGACGTCACCCAGGGGCCGAAGGGCCTGCAGGCCGCCAACGTGCGGCCGATGCCCCCGGAGTGACCTGATCTCGCAGCGAACCGGCCCGCCGGCCTCCATGGCCCGGCGGGCCGGATACATCTCCAGCCCGGGCCTTCAGCCCCTGGTACCGCCGGGGTGGTCACGGAGGTAGCGCTCGACCTCGGCCACCAGCTCCTCGGGGGGGACGTCGGCCAGGCCGGGCGAGCCCTCCTCGTCGTCCTCCTCGGCCTCGTCCTCGTCGTCGCTGTCGGCCTCCAGCCGCTCGATGTAGCCGGCCAGCTCCGGGTTGTCGTCGACCAGCTCCTCCACGGCGGCGTCGAAGGCCGCGGTCTGGCCGGCCAGGGCGCTGGTGTCGACGGTCATGGGCAGCAGCCGTCCCAGCTCGTGGACGAGCGCCATCGCCCCCCAGGGGTTGGGGGCCAGGTTCAGGTAGTGGGGGAGGGCCGCCCACAGGCCGATGGTCGGGATGCCCTCCCGGGTGGCGGCGTCGCCCAGCACCCCGAGGATGCCGGTCGGCCCCTCGTAGCGGGAGATGTTCAGCCCCAGCCGCTCGGCCAGGTCGCGGTCGCCGGCCGAGCTGACCACCTGGACCGGCCGGGTGTGGGGCACGTCGGCGAGCAGGGCCCCGACCGTGACCACCATCTCGACCCCGAGGCTCGACGCGAGCTGGATGATCTCGTCGGCGAAGGTCCGCCAGCGCAGGTTCGGCTCGTGCCCCCTGACCACGATCAGGTCGTGGTCGGCGGCCGGCAGGTGGGCGGCGCGCAGCTCGGTCGCCGGCCACTCGATCCGCCGGCGGCCCTCCACCATCCGCACCGTCGGCCGGGTGGCCTGGAAGTCGTGGAACTCCTCGGGGTCGATGGTGGCGAAGGTCTCGGCCCCCAGGCCGTCCGCGACCGCGTCCAGGGCGGCGGAGGCCGCCTCACCAGCATCGTTCCAGCCATCGAAGGCGGCCAGCAGCACGGGCCCGCGGAGCCGGGGCCGCCGGATCAGGGTCGTGTGGTCCATGGGTTCCACGATGCCACGGAAGGCAAGGGGCGCGCAGGCCATGGCTACGTAGCACGGGCTACGACGGCTCGCGAGGAAGTGTCCGACGATAGGGCGATCTTGCTCGCAACCGGGCCGTCGTCCCCTTATGGCACAACACGATGGGCGAAAACGGCGTACTATGCGCTCTGCGGCCCCTCGCGCTGTCTTGGCCCCCCCGGATGGCGCGGGGGCCCTTTTGCGCCCGACCCCGGCACCGGGCCGCAGCCGGGATCGGGCCTACAGCGACCGGCCTACAGATCGCCCAGGTCAACGCCCTGGTCGGCCAGGCGCGCGGGGCCGACCGGCCGGCCAGCGCGGATGATCTCGCGCACCGGGTCCTCGGCGTCCCAGTCGTTGACGATCAGGGCCGCCCTCGGGGTGCCGTCGCGCAGGTACCAGGCGACGAACTTCGGGTCGGCGACCTCCTGGCTGCCCCGGACGACCAGGTCGTCCCACTCGCGGACGTGGCCGAGGTAGGACAGCGACAGGTCGAACTGGTCGGAGAAGAAGTACGGCACCCGGTCGTAGCGGTCGCCGGCCCCGGCCAGGTTCCGGCCGGCGAGCAGCCCCTGGTTGAGGGCCTCGGCCCAGTGCTCGATCCGGATCCGGCCGAACAGCGGGTGGTCGGCGTTGGCCACGTCCCCGGCCGCAAAGACGCCATCGGCCGCGCACAGCTGCTGGTCGACCAGGACGCCGTTGTCCACCGGCAGGCCGGCCCGCTCGGCCAGGTCGGTGTCGGGGTGGACGCCGACGCCGATGACCACCAGGTCGGCGTGCAGGCGGCTGCCGTCGGGCAGGACCACGGCCTCGACCTGGTCGCCGCCCTCGATCCGCTCGGCGCTGGTGCCGGTGCGGACGTGCACGCCCCGGTCGCGCTGGAAGGCCTCGAAGAAGCGGCCCATCTCGGGCCCGACGGCGCGAGTCCAGAGGGTGTCGGACCGCTCCAGCAGGGTCACCCGGGTGTCCATCTGGGTGGCGCTGGCCGCGACCTCGGCCCCGATGAAGCCGCCGCCGATGACGACCATGCTCTCGGCCCGCGAGATGGCCGCCCGCAGCCGCTCCGAGTCGTCGACGGTGCGCAGGTAGAAGACGCCGTCCAGGTCCTCGCCGGGGAGCCCGAGGCGGTTCGGCTGGGCGCCGGTGGCCAGGACCAGGCCGCGGCCGTAGCGGAGCTGGTCACCGACTTCGGTGGTGACCGTGCGGGTGGCCGGGTCGAGGGTGCTGGCCCTGGTGGACAGCAGGACCTCGACGTCGTGGTCGCGGTACCAGGCCTCGTCGTGGGTGCGCGTCTTCTCGCGGCCGGCCTCGCCGCGCAGGAACTCCTTGGACAGGGGCGGGCGCTCGTAGGGCAGCTCGGGCTCGGCGGCCACGACCACGGCCGCGCCCTCGCCCCCGGCCGCCCGGAGGCCCTCGGCCGCCTTGCCGGCGGCGACCCCGCCGCCGATGATCACGAACTCCACGTCGCGGACGGCCATGGGAGCTACCTCCGGCGGTCAGGGGCTTCGGGG
>DASZON010000098.1:0-16518 GCA_035550755.1 Actinomycetota bacterium
CAGCGGCTTGCCGTCGACGAGGATCTCGCCGCCGGCGGCCCGGGCGTTGCCGGAGAGGATCTCGAACAGCCGGTCCTGGCCCTGGCCCTCCAGGGCGGCCAGCCCCAGGACCTCGCCGGCGGCGACCTCGAAGGAGACGCCGGCGTCGTGCCGGTCGATCAGGAGGTCGCGCACGACCAGCCGCTGGGTGCGCTCCCCCTCGGCCCTGGCCGCCCGCTCCCGGGCGACGTCGCGGACCCCGGCGCCGGCCTCGGCGAGCATGGCGGCGACGATCTGGGACTCGCCGCCCTCGCTGCCGGGGTGGAAGGAGGCGACGTCGCGGCCGTCGCGCAGGACGGTGCACATGTCGCAGTGCTGGCGGACCTCGGCCAGCCGGTGGGAGATGAACAGCACCGACCGGTTGCGCCGCTTCCAGCGCTCCATGATGGCGAACACCCGGTCCGACAGGTCGGGCGGCAGCGCCGCCGTGATCTCGTCGAGCACCAGCAGCTGGGGATCGAAGGCCAGCGCCCGGGCCAGGTCGAGCATGCGCAGGAAGGGCAGGGGGATGTCGCGGACCTGCTCGTCCAGGTCGAGCCCTTCCAGGTCCATCTCGGCCAGCTCGTGGCGGACCTTGGCCGGGTCGGCCCCGGTGAGCCGGAGGTTCTGGGAGACGGTGAGGTCGCCGATCATCGCCGGGTCCTGGTAGACCGGGGCCAGCCCCCGCTCGCGGGCCTCGGTGGGGGTGCGCAACTCGACCTGGGCGCCGTTGACGGCCACCGTCCCCGAGTCGTGGTGGAGCACGCCGGTCAGGATCTTGACCAGGGTCGACTTGCCGGCGCCGTTGGCCCCGAGCAAGGCGTGCACCTCGCCCGGGGCCACCGACAGCCCGACCTCGCGCAGGGCGACCACGGGGCCGAAGGCCTTGGCCACCGCGGTCGCCTGCAGGAGCGGTTGTGACATCAGAGGGTCGGTTGTCGCGCTACTCGCCAGGGCCCTTGCAGGCGAACAGCTGGTCGTTGGTGTAGGTGGTGTACGGCTTGACCGACACCGCGGCGCTGAAGCTGGCGTCGCGGTCGGGGAAGCTGTTGGCCTCCAGGGTCGACTTGTTCTTGGCGAGGTCCCAGACCTCGGGGGTGAGCAGGGTCTGGTGGTCGACCTGCTTGCCCGAGAGGACGTCCAGGGCGATGGCCGTGCCGACCCCGCCGATGACCGCCGGGTTGGTGACGGCCGCGCCCGGGGTGCCGTCCAGCAGCTGCTGGATGAACTGGTTGTTGTCGGCCCCGACGACCGGGACGGGCTGCTTGCCGACGGTCTTGAAGGCGTTGACCACGGTGTAGTCGATGCCCGAGGTCCAGATGCCGTCGTAGTTCCCGGAGTTCAGCTCCTGCACGGCGATGTCGCCGCCCTTGGTGAAGTCCCAGCCGGTGAAGACCTCCTTGACCTTGATGCCCGGGTTCTTGCTCATGACCTCCTGGAAGCCCTGGTCGCGGTCGGAGTCGGCGGGCACGCCGTCGATCCCGCGCATGTAGAGGACGTTGCCCTTGCCGCCGAGCTTGTCGGCCAGCCACTGGGCGCCCAGGCGGCCGTAGGCGACCTGGTCGTTGGTGGCCACATAGGCCGTCGGCTCCGACACGGCCTGGTCGACGGCCACGACCACGATCTTCTTCTGGGTGGCCTGCTGGATCACCGGGTTGAGCTTCTCCCGGTCCGAGGGGTTGACGATGATGGCGTTGACGCCCTGGGAGATGAGGTTCTGGAGGTCCTGGATCTGCTCGGTCGGGCCGCCGTTCTTGGAGATGGCGATGACCTTGCTGACCTTGCCGCTGGCCAGGGCCTGGGCCTTGACCGAGCAGATCATCTGCTCACGCCAGCCGTTGCCGGCCAGGGTGTTGCTCACCCCGATGACCCACTTCTGGTCCGACCCCCCGCTCCCACCGGAGGCCGAGTCGTCGCTGCCGCCGCCACAGGCCGTCGCGGCCAGGCTGACGGCGGCGATCAGGATGCCGAGCCGCATCCATCCGGGACGCCTCATGGGTACTCCTCCCTTCCCGCGAGGACCCGCGCCAGGCGGCGCGCGTGCTCGTCATAGGCCGCGTCGAACAGACGCGCGGACTCCTCGTTGCCCACCACCGACCCGCTGGTGAGGACCGGTGGCATCCCACCGCGGGCGACCAGCAGCCGCGCGGTCCGTACCTTGAGCTCGTTGACCACCGCCACCCCGGCGACGCTGGACCCGGGCCCGACCGGGGTGGCCAGCCCGTCGATCGACACCAGAGCGTCCCCGACCGGGGTGCCGAGGTCGATGACCACGTCGGCGTGGTCGAGCAGCCGGGTGCCGGAGGAGTGGCCGAGGGCGGCCGCCCGCGACTCGGCCACCGAGGTGACGGCGACCACCGGCAGGCCGCGGCGGCGGGCCCCCATGGCCATCTCGATCGGGTTGGCGGTCACCCCGCTGGCGCTGAACACCACCATGGCGTCGGGCGGGGCCAGGTGGAAGTTGCGCAGGATGACCTCGGCCAGGCCCTCGACCCGCTCGATGAACATGGCCTGGCGCTGGCCGTTGGTGCCGACGACCTGGGTGTGGAAGGTGGTCGACAGCTCCACGATCGGATGGAAGCCGGGATAGGAGCCGTAGCGGGGGAACATCTCCTCGACCGACATGCGGCTGTGCCCGGTCCCGAACAGGTGGACCAGCCCGCCGCCGCCGATCGCCTCGGCGCAGATCGCGGCCGCGTGGTCCAGCGCGGGCCCCTGGGTGCGGTCGAGCTTCTCGAGCAGCTCGATGGCCGCCCGTGTCCAGCCCGCCGCGGCCGCGTCGGCGCCCACTTGTCTAGACATGGCCCAGACCATATCGTGGGGCCATGGCGCCGTCAACGAAAACCCAGCTGTCCCGGCAGAGCCGCTACCGGGAGATCGAACGCTGGCTGCGCACCCTGGTCGAGGGGGCCCGCCCGGGCGACCCGCTGCCCAGCGAGGCCGAGCTGTGCGAGCGGTTCTCGGTGAGCCGCATGACCGTCCGCCAGGCCCTCCAGGAGCTGACCAACGACGGCCTGGTCGAGCGCCGCCGGGGGCAGGGGACCTTCGTCGCCCACCGGCCGGTCCACCGCCGGCCCGGGGTGTTCCTGTCCTTCACCGAGGAGATGCACCGCCGCGGCGCCCAGGCGACCAGCCGGCTGCTGTCCGCCGCCCTCGACGACCCCCGGCGGCCCGAGACCGAGGACCTCGGCCTGGCCCCCGGCAGCCGGGTCGTCCGGGTGGTCCGGGTGCGCCTGGCCGACGGCGTCCCGGTCGCCCTGGAGGACGCCGCCCTGGTCCCCGAGCTGGCCGGGGTGCTCGAGGAGGACCTGGGCGGCGGGTCGCTGCACACCGCCCTGGAGCGGCGGGGGATCGTGGCCACCCGGGCCACCGGCACGATCACCGCCCGCCTGGCCCGGGCCTCGGAGACCGAGCTGCTCGACCTCGCCCCCCAGGCGGCCCTGCTGGTCGAGCTGCGCATCCTGTTCGACCAGGAGGGGCGGGTGTTCGAGCGGACCGAGACGCGCTATGTCGCCGACCGGTACGTGATCGACGTCGTCCACACCCACCCCTAGTACTGCAGCCGCACTTTGCTGTTGATGGTGGTGCCGGTCGATAGCGTCGCGCTGCTGGACACTCACGAGCCAGGAGCAGGCGCGATGTTCGAGCTCACCGACCAGGCCTTCGCCCGCATACAGCCGCTGCTGCCAGCCAACTCCCGGCGCGGTAAGCCGTGGCGGGACCACCGCCAGGTGCTGGGCGGCATCCTGTGGAAGCTGCACACCGGCCGGCCGTGGCGCGATGTGCCAGGGCGGTTCGGGCCCTGGCAGACCTGCTATGGCCGCCTGCGCCGCTGGCAACGGGATGGGACCTGGCCGAGGATCTGGGCGCTGCTGGCCGCCGGCGAGCACGGCTCAGGCCACGATCGCCGCGGCCAAGCCAGCCAGGAGACGCTGCCGGCGGCGCCAGTGGCAGCGGCGGGCGCGGGCCTGATGGCGGCGACGCCACCACGACCACCACAGCACCTGCCGCACCGTGGGTGGCGACCACCACACCAGGGCGACCAGCAGCCGCCGCGCCTCCGCGGTCGAGACCCGGACCAGGTCCGAGCCAGGCGGTTGTGGCAGTTCTGCGCGCTCAGCCGCCCCCCGCGCCCACCCGACCGACCCCGCCGGCATGGTCGACAGCGGCCTGGGCGCGGACCGCCGCCAGGAACGCCTGGGCGACCAGGACCAGGGTCACATGCCGATACCAGGCGTCCCAGCGGCGGACCTGATAGTGGTCCAGGCCGACCTGGTCCTTGGCGGCCTGGAAGCACTCCTCGACCGCCCAGCGCACGCCCGCCACCCGCACCAGCTCGGCCAGGGAGGTACGGGCCGGGCCGAAGCAGGCGTAGAAGGCCAGCTCCCCATCCGCCAGCCGCCGCCGGGCCAGCAGCCAGAACCCCCGACCCGGCCAGCCGGGCCGGACCAGCCCAATCCTGGCCCAGTCATAGACTCGGGGACCCTTGGCGCCATCGCCGGCGCTGAGGCGTCGCCACGCACCAGCGGGCAGGCCGGCCACCAACTGGCGGGCGGGCAGCTCGGCGGGACCGTGCGCGCCGGCCGCCCACAGCCGCTGGGTCGCCTTGATCGCCAGCACATACGCCAGCTCCTGCTGCTCCAGGAAGGTGCGCAGGCGGGCATCACCGCCGGAGACCTCATCGGCGGTCACCCATCTGGCTGGCATCTGCGCCTCCAGCGCCCGCGCCAGCATCACCTGGGCCAGCTGCGGCTTGGTCGTAAAGCCGACCCGCTCGGGCACATGCGCCTCCGCCCGGCGGTCGACGTCGATGGCCCACTCCTTGGGCAGGTACAACTCCCGGTCCACCAGCGCCCGACCCTTCCCGCTGGCATAGGCCAAGAAGACACCGACCTGGCAGTTCTCGATCCGCCCGGCCGTGCCCGAGTACTGGCGCTGCACCCCGGCCGACTTGGTGCCCTTCTTGAGGAACCCGGTCTCATCCACCACCAGCACCCCGCCAGGGCCGCCCAGGTGCTCGACGACGTCGGCGCGCACGTCATCGCGGAGTGCATCGGCGTCCCAGCGGGCGCTGGTCAACAACCGCTGCATCCCATCCGGTGTCGTCTCCCCGGCGTGCTCGGCCAGCTGCCATCCGTTCTTACGCTCAACGTCACCGAGCAGGCCACGCACAAACGCGGCGGCCCGGCGCCGGACCTCGGGGCGGGCGAACCTGGGGCCGATCCACTCGCACAACCGCTCGAACTCGGTCGCCCAGCCCTCGACCACGGCCAGCACGCTCTGCCTCCACCCGCTCCGCCCTGCGCTCAGGAAGCGAGCAACCTACCTCGCACGAAGTACGGCTGCAGTACTAGACGTCGACGGTCCGCTCCCGGGCCCAGAGGGCGGCGCCGATGGCGCCGGCGGCCGGGCCCAGGGCGGCCGGGACGATCTCGTAGGCGCCGGGGTCGACCAGCGGGGCCGAGGCGGCCACGGCCGCCCGCAGCGGCCCGAACAGCTCCTCCCCGGCGGCCGCGACCCCGCCGCCGACCACCACCCGCTCCGGCCACAGGATCGTGACCAGGTTGGCGATCCCGACCGCGAGGCGGCCGACCACCGACCGGACGGCGGCGGCGGCCCGCCCGTCCCCGGCGGCGGCGGCCGCGAACACCGCCTCCGGGGTGGCGTGGCCGCCGAGGCGGCACAGCGCCGCCCCGGCCGCGAACGCCTCCACACAGCCCCGGTTGCCGCAGCCGCACGGCGGCCCGCCGACCTCGATGACCTGGTGGCCGAGCTCGCCGGCGCGGCCGTGGGGGCCGAAGCGCAGGCGGCCGTCGACCACCACCCCGCCCCCGACCCCGGTGCCGAGGGTCAGGCAGACCACGGTCGGGCAGCCGGCGGCCGCCCCCATGCGGCTCTCGGCCAGGGTGAAGGCGCGGGCGTCGTTCAACAGCGCCACCGGCACCCCCAGCCGGCCGCCCAGGGGCCCGGCGACCGGCTGGCCGGTCCAGGCCGGCGGCAGGTTGGGCAGGAACACCACCCGCCCCGACGCCTCGTCGAACAGCCCCGGCAGGCCAACACCGGCGGCGGCCACCGGCCCGTGGGCGGCCACCAGCTCGGTGGCGACGGCGGCCAGCCGGCCGAGCACCTCCGCCGGGTCGCCCGCCCCGGTGGGGACGCTGGCCGTGGCCACCAGCCGGCCGCCGTCGGCGTCGGCAGCGACCACGGCCAGCTTGCTGTTGGTGCCGCCGACGTCCAGGCCGAGGAACCGGCCGGTCACCGGCCCTGCCGGGCCCGGAGGTCGTCGATGATGGTGGCGGTGGCGGTGGCCCCGCAGCGGTCCATGCCGGCGTTCAGCCCCTCGACCAGCAGGTCGAGGGTGCGGATGCCGCCGGCCGCCTTGACCTTGACCCGCGGCGACACGCTGGCCCGCATCAGCCGCAGGTCGTCCATGGTCGACCCCGAGGGGGCGTACCCGGTCGAGGTCTTGACGAAGTCGGCCCCGGCCTGCTCGGCCAGCTGGCAGCCGCGCACCTTCTCGTCGTCGCTCAGGTAGGCGTTCTCGAGGATGACCTTGACGATCGCCCCGGCCGGCCGGGCGACCTCGACCACGGCGGCGATGTCGGACTGGACGTAGGCGTCCTGCTTGGACCGCAGCCAGCCGATGGCCAGGACCATGTCGAGCTCGGTGGCCCCGTCGGCAAGGGCCCGGGCGGCCTCGGCGGCCTTGACGGCCGAGGTGCTGGCGCCGTGGGGGAAGCCGACCACCGTGCCCACGGCCACGCCCGTGCCGGCCAGGGCGTCGCGGCAGTGGGCCACGTCCAGGGGCCGGCAGCAGACCGAGGCCACCCGGTAGGCGGCGGCCAGGTCGCAGCCGGCCAGGACCTCCTCCAGGGTCAGCTCGGGCCGCAGCAGCGAGTGGTCGATGGTCTGCGCGACCTTCTCCTCGGTGATGGTCGCGGCGGTCCAGGTGTCGGGCATGGGCGGCTCCTCTCGGGTCAGGTCACGGTCCAGCCGCCGTCGACGGCCAGGACCTGGCCGGTCACGGCCCGGCTCTCGTCGCTGCACAGGTAGACGGCGGCCTCGGTCACGTCGGCGGGGTCGAGGAACCCGCCGGCCAGCGGCTGGCGGCGGCCGGCGAAGGCGACGCTGTCGGCGTCGGCGGCCGCCCTGGCGCTCATCGGGGTGTGGACCAGGGCCGGGGCCAGGGCGTTGACCCGGACCCCGCGGTCGGCGTAGGTGGCGGCCATGGCCCGGACCAGCCCGACCGTGGCCGCCTTGGCGGCGGCGTAGGCGTGGGTGGTGAACAGCACCGGCGGCGGGTCGGCGGCGAGCACGCTGGCCATCAGGACCAGCGACCCCCGGGTGCCCGAGGGGCCCGGCGGCTGGGCCAGCATGGCCCGCAGCGCCTCCCGGGCGGCCAGGAACGCCGGGGTCGCGTTCAGGGCCAGGGTGCCCTCCCAGGCGGCCAGGGTCAGCTCGTGCACCGGGCCGTCGCCGAGCGGCCGGCCGCTCGCCCCGGCCACGGCGTAGAGGGCGTCGATCCGGGGGGCGGCCGCCCGCACGGCGGCGAACGCGGCCTCGGCGGCGGCCTCGTCGGCCAGGTCGGCCAGGACGTAGGGGAGACCCAGGGCCGCGCACTGGTCGGGTTCGCGGGCCACCACCCACACCCGGGCACCCTCGGCGGCGAAGCGGTGGGCGGCGTCGGCGGCCATCCCGCTCGACCCGGTGACCACGCACACCTTCCCCTGGAGGCGGGTCACGGCCGCAACCCCAGGGCGGCGGCCGGGTTGGCGACCCAGATGCGGTCCATGACCGGCTGGCCGAGCTCGGCCGCCAGGCGGCGGCCGAGGCCGGTGGCCAGGGCGGCCAGGCCGGGGGCGCCGCCGAGGGTGGCCCACAGCGACCGCCGGGCCCCGTCGGTGCCGAGCAGCAGCCGGTCGGCGTGGCCGTCGGAGACCATCTCCCGGACCAGCCGGGCGGTCGCCTCCGGGGTCCGCAGCCCCTGGTCGTAGACCACGTAGGCGCCGGTGGCGAGCAGGTCGCGGTGGTAGCCGCGGTCGGCCACCTTGTCGGTGTGGGACAGCACCACCCGGTCCAGCGGCACCCCGAGGTCGTCCAGCAGCCGGAGCTGGGCGAGCCCGCCGGTGCCGGCCTCGCAGTGGGTCAGCACCGGCACCCCGGTGCGGGCGGTGGCCAGGGCGGCCGCCTCGAACACCCGCCGGTCGCGGTCGCTGGGGCCGTCGAGGCTGCCGGCGACCTTGACGACCCCGGCCCGGTGGCGGGTGCGGGCCACCACCGGCCCGTTCAGGTCGTGGGCGTCGATGCCGTCGGTGATCTCGGCGGCGAACAGCTCGGCCAGCCGCTCCGGCTCCAGCAGCTCGCCCCAGTGCCGCCCGCCGTACCAGCGGGCGTGGTGCAGGCCGGTGGCCGCGACCACGTGCACCCCCGCCCGGCGGCTGACCTCGGCCAGCTTGGCGACGTTGCGGCCGGCGTCGGCGGGCATGGCGTCGACCACCGCCCGGACCCCGGCGGCCACGCACGGGCCCAGCTCGGCCACCGCGTCCTCGACCCGGGGGAGCGAGATCCCGGGGTTGACCAGCCCGGGCACCCCGCCGTCGATGATCAGGTGCTCGTGGGCGTAGCAGACCCCGAGCTCGCCGGCGGGCACGTCGCCGAGGACGGTCCGGACCTTCATCCCGGCGGCGCTCATGGTTCGGCGGCGGCCAGGTCGGGGTCGAGGATGGCCCCGTCGGCCCGCAGGGCCGCCGCCAGCCGCCCGAACCCGACCTCGCGGACGTCGGCCCGGGCCCGGGCGGCCAGAGCGGCGGCCGTGCCCGCGGCCTGGCCCATGGCCATGCACTGGCCCATGGACCGCACGGCGGCGTGGGCGTCGTGGGTGGCCGAGAAGCAGCGGCCGGCGACCAGCACGTTGGCGGCGTCGCGGGCGACCAGGGTGCCGAAGGGGATGCCGACGACCGCCCCGTCGGGCAGGTACCGCCAGGTGGTCCCCTCGCCCGGGTGGTGGTCCTCGATCGGCGCCCCGCACAGCCCGATCTGGTCGTCGAACTGGCGCGCGGACAGCACGTCGTCGCCGGTCAGGCGGGCGTCGCCGTGGACCCGGCGGGTCTCCCGGACCCCGACCTGGGTGCTGAGGGCGGCCAGCCGGGCCCGCTCGTAGCCGGGGACCCGGTCGACCAGGAACCGCACGTACTCCAGCGCCTGGCGCCGCCCGGCCAGCTCGGCCTCGGTGAGCAGGGCCGGGTCGGTGGCGTTGACCACCCGCCCGTCCACCTCCCGGGTCGAGGCCAGCCGGGTCATCACCGTGGCCGTCATCCCCTCGACCGGGGTCGGGTGGTCCGAGCCGTCGCGGCGGGGCAGGTCGTAGGCGCCGCTCGCCGCCGCCTCGGCCATCAGCCGGTGCAGCCCCTCCCTGCCGAGGGCCCGGCGGCGGTCGAGGTCGACGTTGACCAGCCGGAAGGTGGTGGTCAGGCTCTGGGCCGGCTCGTCGGTGCCGGCCAGCTCGTAGCCGAGCCCGGCGAAGTGGCAGACGTCGGCGTCGCCGCTGGCGTCGACCACCACCGCCGCCTCGACCCGGGCCAGCCCGGCCTTGGTGGCCACCGTCAGGGCCCGCACCCGCCCGCCGGCGACCTCGGCGTCCTGGACGAACCCGTGCACCAGGACCGACGCCCCGGCCCCGGCGACCAGCGACTCCCACACCACCTTGAGGTGCTCGGCCAGGTAGGTGATCCCGGTCCCGGCGCCGTAGGTGTTGGGTCGCTCCAGCACCGGCCCCAGCCGCCGGAGCCCGGCCACGACCTCGTCGGCGAGCCCGCCGACCACCTTCCTGGCCCGGCTGCCCGGGGTGTAGACCCCGTAGAAGGTGTCGAGCACGGCCGTGGACACCCCGCCCAGGAACGGCAGCTTCTCCACCAGCAGGGTCCGGGCGCCGTGGCGGGCGGCGGCGGCCGCGGCCGTGCTGCCGGCGCTGCCCGAGCCGACCACGACCACGTCCCAGGCACCCAGGTCCCCAAGTTGTCTAGACATGTGCCCTAGGTGTAGCACACGCCACCGCCTGAGCCAACTGGTCGGGGGGTGCCGATCTCCACCATCTGGCCGATGCCGGGCCCGGCCTGCCGGGCGGAACCTGGGACGGTCAGCGAGCACGCGAAGGAGCCCGTCCATGCATCCGTCAGCCAAGCGGACCAGCGTCGTGGTCGCCCTGGCGGCGGCCGCCGCCCTGCTCATCTGGGCCGTCGCCCGCCTCCTGGGGGTCGACGTCGAGGTCGAGCTCGGCGGGGAGATCCGCCCGGTCGGCCCCGCCGACATCCTCGTCACCACCATCGTGGCCGGCCTGGCCGCCTGGGCCGTCCACTCGATCCTGGCCCGCACCCCCCGCACCGCCCGCTGGTGGCCGTCGGTGGGCAGCGTCGCCATCGGCATCTCCACGGTCGGCCCCTTCAACCTGTCCCACGGCGCCGCCACGGCCGTCCTGGTCGCCATGCACCTGGCCGTCGGCGCCATCCTCGTCAGCGGGCTGCTCGAGGCCCGGGCGCTTGCCATGACCGGGCGCCGGCCGTAGGGTCGCAGGACCTGTTCCCCTGCCGCGGCCGCGACTGGAGCCCAGATGTCCCTCAGGTTGCTGGCCGCCGGCGCGGCCCTCGCCGTCCTTGCCCCGCTCACCGCCCAGGCCGGCGCCCCCGCCCCAGGCGGAGCCGGTCCCGCACCGGCGCCGGTCGCCTGGACGGCCTGCGGGCCACGGCTGGAGTGCGCCAGCGTGCCCGTGCCGCTGGACTGGGACAAGCCCCGCGGCCGCAGCATCACCCTGGCCGTCGTCCGGCACCTGGCCAGCCGCCCCGGCGAGCGGATCGGGTCGCTGTTCCTCAACCCCGGCGGGCCCGGCGACTCCGGGGTGGCGGCGGTCACCGCCCGTGGCGAGGCACTGGACGCCCTCACCGGCGGCCGCTTCGACATCGTCGGCTGGGACCCCCGCGGGTCCGGCGGCAGCGCCCCGGTCAGCTGCTTCGCCGACCCGGCCGAGCGGGCCGCCTTCTGGCAGGACCAGCCCGTGCCCACCACCCGCGCCGACGAGCACCGCTACCTGGCCAAGACGATCGGGCTGGCCCGGCGCTGCGGCCAGCTGAACGGCGAGCTGCTGGCCCACCTGTCCACCGCCGACACCACCCGCGACCTCGACCACCTGCGCCGGGTGGTGGGGGACCGGCGGCTCAACTTCATCGGCGAGTCCACCGGGACCCTGATCGGCCTGACCTACGCCAACCTGTTCCCGCGCCGGGTCCGGGCCATGGTCCTGGACGGCGTCGAGGACCCGGTCCGGTGGACGGCCGGGACGGCCTCGGCCCTGGCCCAGAGCTTCACCGACACCGACCGGACCTGGGAGCAGTTCCTGGCCCTGTGCGAGGCCGCCGGGCCGGACGGCTGCGCCCTGGCCGGCCACGGGACCACCGCCGCCGAACGGGCCGAGGCGGTGCTGGCCCGCCTCCGCCAGGCCCCGATCCCGGCCCCCTCGGCCAGCCCCCCCGGGGAGCTGACCTACGGCGAGGCCCTCACCCTGCTCAAGTTCGCCGCCCTGCCCGACCCGGCGATCTGGCCCGCGGCCGCCGCCCTGCTGGAGGCGGCCGCCCAGGGCGACGCCTCACCCCTGGAGGACATCGCCCGGGGCTACGCCAACGAGGCGTTCCACCGGGGCCTGGAGCCGGGCGTCGCCATCCTGTGCGCCGACAGCCCGGCCCGCCAGCCGGCCGCCGCCTGGCCGCGGGTCGTGCACCGGCTGGAGCGGCGCAGCCGCATCGGCGCCGCCCCCCAGGGCTGGGCGGTCGGCGCCCCCTGCGCCTCCTGGCCGACCCGGGCCGTCGACCGCCACACCGGCCCCTGGACCGCCACCACCCCGAACCCGGTCCTGCTCGTCGGCACCCGCTTCGACCCCAACACCCCGCTGGTCAACGCCCGCCTGGCCGAACGCCGCCTCGGCAACGCCGTGCTCCTCACCCACGACGGCTACGGCCACCTGAGCCACGCCGACCCCAGCAGCTGCGTGCAGGCCGCCGTCGGCCGCTACCTGGTCGACCTCACCACCCCGCCCCGGGGCACGGTCTGCCCGTCGGACCGGCTCCCCTTCGACCCCGAGTTCGGCCAGCCCGTCCCCGCCCCGTAGCCGCTGGTGGGGGAGCGGGGCGGCGGCATGCGCGGCAGGGGCATCAGCTACGACACCGGCTTCGTCCGCAACGGGGCGAGCTCCCGCGACGTCCTCGACCCCGAGGTCGTCCGGCGCGAGCTGCGCATCATCCGCGACGACCTGGGAGCCAACGCCGTCCGCGTCATGGGCGGCGATCCGGAGCGGCTCGAGCTCGCCGCCAGCGCCGCCGCCGAGCTCGGCCTGGAGGTCTGGTTCTCACCGTACCCGCTGGAGCTGACCACCGAGGAGCTGCTGTCGCTGTTCGCCGACTGCGCCGACCGGGCCGAGCGGCTCCGGCGCCGGAGGGCCGAGGTCGTGTTCGTCACCGGCGCCGAGCTGAGCCTGATGAACAAGGGGTTCCTGGCCGGCGACACCGTCTTCGAGCGGCTGGAGCGGCTCCTGGGCGAACCGCAGCGCCTGCCCGAGCTGGTCCCCGAGGTCGCCGCGCGCGTCAACCAGTTCCTGGCCAGGGCGGCGGCGGTCGTCCGCGAGCGGTTCGGCGGCAGGGTCACCTACGCCGCCATCCAGCTCGAGCGGGTCGACTGGAGCTGCTTCGACATCGTGTCCATCGATCTCTACCGGTCGGCCGAGGTCGCCGACCGGTTCGCCGACGGCGTGCGTGCCCTGGTCGCCCAGGGCACGCCAGTGGCGATCACCGAGTTCGGCGCCGCCACCTTCCGCGGGGCGGGGGAGCGGGGCGCCCGCGGCCTGGAGATCGTCGAGCACGACAAGGAGACCGGGGCGCCGCTGCGTCTGGACGGCGAGTACGCCCGCGACGAGGAGGGCCAGGCCACCTACCTGCGCGAGCTGCTGGACGTCTTCGAGGCCGAGGGGGTGGACAGCGCCTTCGTGTTCACCTTCGCCCTCCACGACTACCCGCACCACCCCGGCGGCGATCCCCGCGACGACCTCGACCTGGCCAGCTACGGCATCGTCAAGGTCCTCGAAGCCGGCCACGGCCAGTCCTACCCCGACCTGGCCTGGGAGCCCAAGGCGGCCTTCCGGATGCTGGCCGGCCGCTGGGGCGCACGCTAGGGGACGGTCAGGGGTCTCGCCCATTCGGGCCGGGGCCCTTAGAGTCGCGCTGGGCGTGGTGCGTGCCGATCGAGGGGAGGCGGAGATGTCGCGGACGTCGGAGAACCGGCCGTTGAGCAGCGACGAGGTCCTGGACGAGCTTGCGTTCCTGGTGACCGTGGAACATGCGCTCATCGTGGAGTACCTGTCGGTCAGCTGTGCGCTCGGGTACGACCTGGCGACGGCGGACGGCGGTCCGGTTACCCAGCCTGGCCGGGACGCGGCCAAGGCGGCCCGCGACCTCGCCGACGCACAGATGGTCCGCGTCGGAGGACTCGTCCGGCCATTGTCCGCGTTGCGGCCGATGGCCGAGTTGCGCCGGGCGCGGGGGATCAAGGACCCCAGCGGCACCGAGATCCCCCTCGACCCACCGACCCGCGAGCAGCTGGAGCACCTGCTTGCACGGGAGGAGTCGATCGCCGCCGCCGTTGACGCGCGCTACGCCCGGCTGGTCCCGGCGGTGACCGCCAGCGGCCCCGGGGACGCGTTCCTGGAGGCCGCGGTCCAGGAGGGGACGCTGCACGCGTCCGCCGTCTCGGGCCTGCTGGGCCTCCTCGCCGAGCAGCCGATCGCGGACCTGCTGCGCGCGACCCGCCGGTCCGGCGGCACGACCGCCGAGAACCTCCTGCTGCGGATCAGCAACCGCACCTACGCGCTGCTGCTCGGTGCCCTGGGGAACTTCTACGGTGACCTGGAGAGCGCCGCCGCCGGGACGTTCCGGCTCACGGCGCTGTCGACCATGGAGCTGCTGAACGACGTCAACCGCGCCCTGGTCCACGAGGGGCTCCTGCCACCGTTCCAGCTGCCACGCCCCTGATAGGGAAGCGGCCGGTTTACATAACGATCCTTATGGGGGATTGACGAGAGCGCGGAGCGGAGGGTCCCGACCCGCCGGCAGGGGCTGCGGGCGTGCGCACACGCCGGGTCACACGGCGGGACCTGAGGCTCCCCCAAAGGGCCAAGCCCGGACGCGTCTGCCTTGTCGGCGGCGGCCGGCGGGGCGAGGATGATCCCGAGGAGTGGCTTTGTGACGCTGACCATCCGCCTGCTCGGGCCGCCGGCCATCGAGCGCGACGGCTCGCCGGGCCCGCCGCCGCGGGGCCGCAAGGCGTGGGCGCTGCTTGCTTACCTGCTGCTGGCCGACCGGCCGCCCGGGCGCCGGCAGCTGGCCGAGCTGCTGTTCGGGGACGCCGACGACCCCCTCGGGGCGCTGCGCTGGACCCTGGCCGAGCTGCGCCGGGCCCTGGGCCAGCCCGGGCTGTTCGGCGGCGACCCGGTGGCCACCGACGCCGGGCCCGAGGTCGGGGTCGACCTGCGGGTGGTGGCCGCCGAGCCGGCTGACCCCGCCGAGCTGCTGGAGCTCGGCGGCGAGCTGCTGGAGGGCATGAGCGTGGCCTCCAGCCCCGCCTTCGAGTCCTGGCTGGTGGTCGAGCGCCACCGGGTGTCGGCGGTGATCGAGGCCCGGCTGCGGCAGGCGGCGATGATCCTGCTGGCCTCCGGCCGGGCCGAGGCCGCGGTCGCCTACGCCTCCAGGGCGGTGGCCCGCAACCCGCTCGACGAGGGCAACCACGAGCTGCTGGTGCGCACCCTGGCCACGGCCGGCGACCGGGCCGCGGCCGCGCGGCAGGTCGCCGTGGCCACCGACACCCTGCGCCGCGAGCTCGGCCTGGAGCCATCCCCGGCCCTGCGGGACGCGGCCGACATCCCGGCCGCCGGCTCGGCCACCGGGCCCCCGGTCAGTGGCCGGGCCGCGGTGCGCAGCCAGCTCGACGCCGGCCAGGCGGCGATCGCTGCCGGCGCCGTCCAGGCCGGCCTGGACAGCCTGCGGCGGGCCGTGGCCGACGCCGCCGCCTTCGGCGACCGGGCCCTCCAGGGCCAGGCCCTGGCCGCCCTCGGCGGCGCCCTCGTCCACGCCGTCCGCGGCCGCGACGAGGAGGGCGCGGTCGCCCTGCACGAGGCCATCGCCCTGGCCGCCGAGGCCGGCGACCAGGCCACGGCGGCCACCGCCCACCGCGAGCTCGGGTTCGTCGAGGTCCAGGCGGGCCGGCGCCGCACCGCCGACAGCTGGCTGGCCAAGGCCGAGGCCCTGGCCGCCACCGACCACGAGCTGGCCGCCATCGGCGGGGTCCGGGGCATGAACGCCTCCGACATGGGCGACTACCCCGCCGCCCTCCAGCACCTGGAGGTGTCGGTCGAGCTGGCCCGCCGCTGTGCCGCCCAGCGCCAGCAGGCCTGGTCGCTGTCCGTCCTGGCCCGGGCCCACCTGCTACGCGACGAGCGCAGCCAGGCCGCGGCCGCCGTCGGCGCCTCCCTGGCGCTGGTCCACGAGCAGCGCTGGATGGCCTTCCTGCCCTGGCCGGAGGCGCTCCAGGGCGAGCTCGAGCTGCTGGCCGGCCACCTGGACGCCGCCGGCCAGCAGTTCGAGCACGCCTGGTCCCTGGGCTGCCAGATCGGCGACCCGTGCTGGGAGAGCCTGGCCGCCCGCGGGCTCGGCCTGTTCAACCTCACCCGCGGCGACCCGGCCAGCGCCTCGGCCTGGCTGGCCGAGGCCCACGCCCGCAGCAACCGGGTGGTCGACCGCTACCAGTGGGTGCGGGCGTACGTGCTCGACACCATGGCCGGGGTCGCCCTCGACGGCGGCGACGAGGCCCAGGCCCGCCGCCTGGTCGACACCCTGGCCGCCCTGGCCGCCCGCAGCGAGATGCGCGAGCTGGTCGTCCGGGCCCAGCTCCACCGCGGCCGCCTCGGCGACCCGACCGCCCTGGCCTCGGCCCGGATGCTGGCCGCGGGGATCGACAACCCGGCCCTCACTCCCCTGCTCGACGGCGTCGGCGCGGGCGCCTGAGCTTCAGCCGGCCAGCCAGCCGTAGCCGATGTGGACATGCTCCTGGTGGCCCTCGTCGGTGAAGTAGGGGCGGCGGCCGAAGGCGAACGGGGAGCCGATCTCGGACGGCCGCAGCGGGCCTTCGAGCCCGTCCAGCCACAGGGCGAGGGCGCGGCTGGGCCGGCTGCGGCGGCTCACCGCCTGGCCGTCGACCCTGTCGATGTCGACCGCCCGCCAGACGGTGTGGTTGGAGACGCGGGTGGTGCCCTTGACGAAGCGGGAGTGGCCGGTGCGCAGGCAGCTGAGGCGGATGGTGTGGCGCTCGGCCAGGACGGCCAGCAGCGACTGGACCCGCAGGTCGAGCCGGCCCGAGGCCAGGTCGGCCTTGGGGTTGCAGCCGTGGCTGGTGGTGGTGGTGATCCGCCGG
>DASZON010000099.1:0-7370 GCA_035550755.1 Actinomycetota bacterium
CCAGGATCCGCTGGGCGCGCTGGAGCACGACACTGGAGGTCGTGAAGTCGACCTGCTTGGCCACATAGACCTGGCGGTCGGAGCTGCCAAGGGGGCTGCCGCCGCCGAACAGGGTCGGGCCGCCGGGGTCGGACAGGATCAGCGAGGCCTCGGCCTGATAGCGGACGGGCAGCAGCTGGGCGATGCCGTAGCCGGCGACCGCCCCAAGCAGCGTCGCCGCGACCACGATCACGCGGTAGCGAAGCAGCGACGCCACGATCCCGGGGCGCTCGCCCCAGATGGCGTCGGGCTCCCCCTGCCACCGATCGTGTGCCGCATCGACCGGCAGATCGGTCACCGAGCTTCCCCCTGTCGCGCGGACCGGCGCTGACCGCGACAAGTCTCCCGCATTGTCGCCCTACTCCGGGATCGCCAGCATGACGGACATCGTAAGCTTTCGCCAGGGTAGCGTTGGTCGAAAACGGGAGGAAAACGACTGGTGTTGGCGGACGCCATGGAGCTCGCAAGCGGCCAGCAGGTCGAGGTGGACGTCTGCATCGTCGGGGCCGGTCCGGCCGGGATCAGCGTGGCCCGCGAGCTGACCGGCAACGGCACCCACGTCTGGCTGCTGGACAGCGGGGGCAGGGACGTGGAGCGCCGCGTCCAGCGGCTGAATCTCGGCCAGAGCGTCGGCTACCCGATCCACCGGCCGCACCAGTCGCGGGTGCGGGCGTTCGGGGGGACGACCCGGCACTGGGTGGCCCCGGGCGACGAGACCTGGGCGGCCCGCCCCCTCGACCCGATCGACTTCGAGGTCCGGCCGGGGATCCGGCACTCCGGCTGGCCCTTCGACCGCGCCCACCTGGACCCCTACTACGCCCAGGCCCAGGTGCTGTGCCAGCTGGGGCCGTTCGACTACAGCCTCGCTCGCTGGGTCGGCCAGGCACACACGCCACCGCTGCCCCTGCCCGCCGGGGAGGTCGAGACCACGCTGTTCCAGCACGGCAGCGCCGGCTTCGAGGGGTACTACCAGGAGCTCGTGCGCGCGCCCAACGTGACCCTGCTGCTGCACGCCACGGTCGTCGACCTGGCCACAACCGAGGACCCCGGCCGGGTGGACCGGGTCGAGGTGCGGCGTGGGGACGGCTCGCGCCTCTTCCTGCGGCCACGGCTGGTGGTGCTGGCCGCCGGGGGGATCGAGAACCCCCGGCTGCTGCTGCTCAGCCGGGGGGTGCACCGCCGTGGGCTGGGCAACGAGCGCGACCTGGTCGGACGGTTCTTCGCCGAGCGGCTGTCGGCCCGCACCGGGTACATCGTCCCGGCGACCCCCGACCTGCTCGGCCATGCCGGCCTGTACGCCGTCCATGCGGTCGCGCCCGGGGTCCGGGTGCAGGGGGCGCTGCGGGTCGGCGACGGCGCACAACGGGAACGCGAGCTCCTCAACTGCGCCTTCTTCCTGCCGGCCCGGAACCTGTCCATGACCGCCGAGGCCGTCCGGTCGGCCGCGACCCTGGTCAAGGCCCGCCGCCGGCGCCCGCTGCCGGCGGGAACGCTCGGGCACCTGCGCAACGTCGCCACCGGCCTGGGGGACCTGGGCGTGTTCGCCCGCGACCGCCTGCGCCCGCCCGGCGACGCCCAGCGGATCCTGGCGTTGCGCGCCCAGGCCGAGCAGGCGCCCAACCCCGACTCCCGGGTGACGCTCGGCAGCCGGCGCGACCGCTTCGGCCAGCCGGTGGCTCGGCTCGACTGGCGCCCGGCGCCCTCGGACCGGGCCTCGATCCGGGCCTCCCAGGAGGTCGTTGACGCGGCCCTGCGCCAGGCCGGGCTCGGCCACGTCCAGCTCATGCTGGGCGACGAGGACCCGCCGGCCCTGCTGGAGGGCAACTTCCACCACCTCGGCGCGACCCGGATGCATCCCGACCCGGCCAACGGGGTGGTCGACGCCGACTGCCGGGTCCACGGTGTCCACAACCTGTACGTCGCCGGCAGCTCGGTGTTCCCGACCTACGGATGCTCCAACCCGACGCTCACGGTGGTGGCGCTGGCGCTGCGGCTGGCCGACCACCTGAAGAAGCGGCTGGCGGGCTGAGCCCGATGGCGCCCGGCCGGGGTCGTCGGCGGCGCCGCCGGGCCCTCGGTGCGGCGGGCGTCGCCCTGGCCGGCGCGGTCGTCCTCTCGGGCTGTGCCACCGTACCGCCGCCCCGTCTCCAGGCGGCTGTGAGCTGCTCGACCGCGGACGCCGTGGCCATCGGCCCCGGCGACGACGCCACGCGGGTGGTGGACGCGCACCCAGCCGGCACCACCTACCTGGTCAAGGGCGGCACCCACCTGGGCAACTTCAGTGTCCGGCCCAAGGCGGGCGACACCTTCTGCGGGGAGTCGGGCGCGGTCCTGGACGGCGGACGGCGCTTGAAGACGGCCTTCTCGGGCGGGGCCACCGACGTGACCCTGGACTCGGTCACGGTCCGGGACTACGCCCCCGGCAGGCAGGGTGCCGCCATCTAGCCGCGGTCGCACGCCAGCGGCTGGGTGGTGCGCAACGTCTCGGCCCTGCACAACGGCTGGGCCGGGCTCCTGGTGGCGGACGGCATGCGGGTCCTCGGCGGCCACTACAACGACAACGACCAGCTCGGCATCGGCGGCAACACGGCCACCGGGATCCTCCTGGACGGGCTGGACGAGGACCCGGCCACCCTGGACGGGCCCGAGCTGGCCCGCAACCACACCCTCCACGCCAGCTGCGACTTCGAGGCCGGCGGCATGAAATGGGACTTCGGGCAGGTCACCATCCGCGACGCCCACGTGCACGACAACGACTGCCGGGGACTCTGGGCCGACCTCAACGCCCACGATGCCCTCATCGAGCACAACCTCATCGAGCACAACCTGGCCGAGGGGATCTTCTACGAGATCAGCCGCGACGCCGTCATCCGCCACAACCGGATCGACCGCAACGGGCTCCGGGGGGCCGGCTGGTACTGGGACGGGGGCATCACGGTGGCCTCCAGCTCGGGCGTGGAGGTCTACGGCAACCGGCTGTCGGGCAACGTCAACGGGATCACCGGGACCCAGCAGGACCGGCCCGACTCGGTCCCCCCGGCCCACCTGCTCGACGACCTCCACGTCCATGACAACCTGATCTGCGCCACCGGGAACCACCCCACCGGGGTGGCGGCCGACAACGGCGCCGACCTGGACAGCCGCGACATCACCTTCGCCAGCAACACCATCCAGCAGAGCGCCTGCGAATCTCGAACCGCATGACGGGCGAATCGGAGCGGCGGCAGTGTTTGACCGGACCTGAGCGAAGTGTCACGGTAGGCGGTACTTCCAGGTGGGACGAGGTGGTGTCGGCCGTGCCGTCTGGTGTTCGCCGGCCGAGAGGAAAGGCGTGAGGTGCCGAGGGCGCTAATCACCGGCATCGCGGGCCAGGACGGCTCCTATCTGGCTGAGCTGCTCCTCGCCAAGGGCTACGAGGTGCACGGCATCGTGCGCCGGTCCTCGACCATCAACACCGGGCGGCTGGACGGCATCTACCAGGACCCACACGAGCACCGGCCGTCGCTCTTCCTGCACTACGGCGACCTCACCGATTCGGTGGGGCTGGTCAACCTCATCCGGGGCATCGCGCCCGACGAGGTCTACAACCTGGGCGCCCAGAGCCACGTGAAGGTGTCCTTCGAGATCCCCGAGTACACCGGCGAGACGACCGGGATGGGCGCGGTCCGGCTCCTGGAGGCGATCCGCGCCTCGGGCGTCGCCACCCGCTACTACCAGGCGTCCTCGTCGGAGATGTTCGGGTCGGCGCCGCCCCCCCAGAACGAGACGACGCCGTTCCGGCCCCGCAGCCCCTACGGCTGCGCCAAGGTCTACGCCTTCCACAGCGTGGTCAACTACCGCGAGGCCTACGGGCTGTTCGCCTGCAATGGGATCTTGTTCAACCACGAGAGCCCGAGGCGCGGCGAGACCTTCGTGACCCGTAAGGTCACCCGCGCGGTGGCCAGGATCAAGGCCGGGCTCCAGGATGTGCTGTACCTGGGCAACCTTGACGCCCGCCGCGACTGGGGCTACGCCCCCGAGTACGTCGAGGCGATGTGGCGGATGCTGCAGCAGGAGCAGCCGGACGACTACGTGATCGCCACCGGGGAGACCCACACCGTCCGTGAGTTCTGCCGGGCCGCCTTCGAACGGGCCGGCCTGGACTGGGAGCGCAGCGTCCGGGTCGACGCCCGCTACTACCGGCCCGCTGAGGTCGACCACCTGCACGGGGACGCATCCAAGGCGCTGGCCACGATGGGCTGGCGGGCCCAGGTCGGTTTCGAGGAGCTGGTCGGGCTCATGGTCGACGCCGACATTGCCCTGCTCGAGGATGAGCTGGCCGGCCGTACCGTCCGGGTTGACCGGCCGTGAGGCTCGCCGGCGCCACCATGGCCGTGACCGGGGGCACGGGCTTCCTCGGCCGGCACCTCGCCCGAGAGCTGGAGAGCGCAGGAGCCAAGGTGGCCGCCCTCGGCCGGGCCGACTACGACCTGCGGCGGCGGGCCGAGGTCGACGCCATGCTGGCCGAGCTCCAGCCCGACGCGGTGGTCCACCTGGCCGCCGTGGTCGGGGGGATCGGCGCCAACCGGGACCAGCCGGGCCGGTTCTTCTACGAGAACGCCCTCATGGGCATCGAGCTGCTGGAGGCCTGCCGGCAGGCCGAGATCCCCAAGGTGCTGGTCTCGGGCACGGTCTGCGCCTACCCCAAGCACACGCCGGTGCCGTTCCAGGAGACCGGCCTCTGGGACGGCTACCCGGAGGAGACCAACGCCCCCTACGGCCTGGCGAAGAAGATGCTGCTGGTACAGGCTCAGGCCTACCGCGACCAGTACGGCATGAACGCGGTCTATCTGCTGCCGGTGAACCTGTACGGCCCCCATGACAACTTCGACCTGGACAGCTCCCACGTGATCCCGGCGATGATCCGCAAATTCGCCGAGGCCCGCGACCGGGACGAGCCCCAGGTGGTCCTGTGGGGTGACGGCAGCCCGACCCGCGAGTTCCTCCATGTCCGCGACGCCTCCCGGGCCTTCCGCCTCGCCCTCGAGCGCTACGACGGCCCCGAACCGGTCAACCTCGGCTCCGGCGACGAGATCAGCATCCGCGACCTGGCCACCGTGGTCGCCACGGCCACCGCCTACCCCGGCGAGGTCGTCTGGGATCCCTCCAAGCCCAACGGCCAGCCCCGCCGCCGCCTGGCCACCGACCGCGCCCGGGCCCTGCTCGGCTTCGAAGCCACCATCCCCCTCGCCGAGGGCATCGCCGACCTGGTCGCCTGGTACGACCACGCCCGCTAGCCATCGGTCATAGACTGCCGGCCATGGGCGTGCGCCGGGTCGGGATCGTGGGGGGCGGGATCGTCGGGGTGGCGCTGGCCCGCCGGGTCGCCGGGCTGGGGCGGGACGTGGCCGTGACCGTGCTCGAGAAGGAGCCGGAGGTGGCCCGGCACCAGACCGGGCGCAACAGCGGGGTGGTGCACGCCGGGCTCTACTACACGCCGGGGTCGCTCAAGGCGCGGCTGTGCCGGCGGGGGGTGGAGCTGCTGTCGGAGTTCTGCGCCGCCAGCGGGCTCACCTACGACCGCTGCGGCAAGGTGGTGGTCGCCCTCGACCAGACCGAGCTGGGCCGGCTGGAGGCGATCCACGAGCGGGCGGCGGCCAACCGCGTGCCCGGGGTCCGGATGATCGGCCGCGAGGAGCTGCGGGAGCTGGAGCCGCACGTGGAGGGGATCGCCGCCCTGCACTCGCCGGAGACGGCGGTGGTCGACTTCGGGGCCGTCACCCGGCGGCTGGCCGCCGACGCGGCCGCCCTCGGGGTCGGGATCCGCACCGGGGTGGCCGTCCGGGGCATCCACCAGGACGCCGGCGGGGTCGAGGTCGACGCCGGCGGGGAGCGGCTCCGCTTCGACGAGCTGGTGATCTGCGGCGGGCTGCACACCGACCGCCTGGCCCGCCTGGCCGGCGACGACGACGACCCCCGGGTGGTGCCGTTCCGGGGCGAGTACTACGAGCTCACCCCGGACCGCCGGAGCCTGGTCAACGGGCTCGTCTACCCGGTGCCGGACCCGCGGTACCCGTTCCTCGGGGTCCACCTGACCCGGCGGGTCGACGGCGGCGTCCTGGTCGGGCCGAACGCCGTGCTCGCCCTGGCCCGGGAGGGCTACCGCTGGCGCGACCTGCGCCCCCGGGACCTGGCCGAGACCCTGGCCTGGCCCGGGTTCCGGCGGATGGCCGCCCGCCACTGGCGCACCGGCGTCCGCGAGGTCGTCGGGTCGCTCAGCCGCCGGGCGTTCTGCGACGCCGCCCGCCGCTACGTGCCCGAGCTGCGGCCCGACGACCTGCTGCGGGCCCGCAGCGGGGTCCGGGCCCAGGCGGTGGCCCGCGACGGCAGCCTGGTCGACGACTTCCGGATCAGCCGCCAGGGCCGGGTGGTGGCCATCCGCAACGCCCCCTCGCCGGCGGCCACCTCCTCGATGGCCATCGCCGAGCACATCGCCGCCTGGCTGTTCGACGGCGACCGGGGCCCGGCGCCCCGCTGAGCCGGGCTGTCCGTTCTGCCGGTCTGGCCTGCGCTAGCGCGGTGGCCCGGGCGGGCGGCCGCTCCAGGGGTCGTAGTCGACCTCCAGCGCCTCCTGGGGTGGCCGGTCGCCCTCGGGCACGTTGCGGAGGTTGAGGCGGATCCGGTACCAGACCGTGCTCCGGCCCCGCATGGCGTCGACCAGCAGGTCGGTGGGGCCGAGCAGGGGCCAGACGTCGGGGTGGCGTGCCTTCCAGCGCTCCAGGCCGTCGCGGGCCTCGGCCTCGGTGGCCGCCCTGGCCACCTCGATCAGCGGCATGGTGGTGCGGCGCCGGCCCGTCGGCCCGGCCGTCTTGCCCGGGGCCGGCGGGGGCACCACACCCTCGCGGGCCGGCGGGCCCGGCTGGCGGCGCTTGGACGGCTGGGCCCGGGACGGCTCGCCCTCGGCCTTGACGAAGTGTGGCGGCCAGGGAGCGTCGGCGAACCCGGCCTCCTCGTGCTGGTCGGCCAGCTCCAGCAGGGCCTCCAGCGACCCCGCCGGGCCGTCGATCCCCTCGGAGGCGTCGCCGGCCTCGGCGACCAGGCCGGGCACGGTGTCCAGGGTGAACGCCTCGGGCTGGCAGCCGGGCACCTGGTCCCAGCGCAGCGGCATCGACACCCGCAGGTCGGGCATCGGCCGGACCGAGTAGGCCGATGCCACGGTGCGGTCCTTGGCGTTCTGGTTGTAGTCGAGGAACACCCCGTGGCGCTCCTCCTTCCACCACTTGCTGGTGGCGATCTCGGGGGCGCGCCGCTCGACCTCCCTGGCCAGGGCGACCGCGGCCCGCCGGACCTCG
>DASZON010000100.1:0-26136 GCA_035550755.1 Actinomycetota bacterium
TCGAACCCCGACTTGGACCCGAGCACGGCGAACCACGGGGTCCACACGTGCGCCGGGACCAGGTAGGCGCCCTCGCCGCTCTCCAGGGTGATCTCCAGCAGGTCGCGCGAGTCCAGGCCGAGGATGGGCCGGCCGTCCGAGGCCAGGTTGCCGATCCGCTGCAGGGCGGCCGTGCACCGGGCCGCCGAGTCCAGGTCGGGCATGTAGAGCAGGTGGTGGACCTTGCGGGTCCGCTCGGCCCGCTTGTAGATGGTGGAGATCTCGACCGAGAGCAGGAACCGCACCGGCCCACGGCAGCTCGCCGGCAGCCGCTCGCTGACCGACCGCTCCACGTCCGGCCGCAGCCGGAACAGCCCCGGCTCGGCCGGCACCAGGGTCGAGGACAGCTCCTCGAACCACCTGGGATGGGTGAAGTCGCCGGTGCCGATCACACTGATGCCCTTGCGCCGCCCCACCAGGGCCAGGTGCTCCAGGTCGCAGTCCCTGCTACAGGCTCTCGAGAACTTCGAGTGGATGTGGAGGTCGGCGTAGAACGGCGGCATGGCCCGAACCTACCACGGGGCCCGGTCAGCTCCCGGCGAGCTGGGTATGGGTGTGTGGGAAGCTGCACGGGCGCCAGGCGGAAGGAGCGCAGATGGCCGAAGCGCCGTACCTGATGGGGATCGACTTCGGGACCGGCGGGGTCCGGGTGGGCCTGTTCGACCGCCAGGGCTCGCCGGCCGTCTTCCACGCCGTCGAGCTCACGACCCGCCACCCCCGCCCCGGCTGGGCCGAGCAGGACCCCGACGAGTGGTGGTCGGCCCTGGCCCGGGCGACCCGCGGGGCCCTGGAGGAGAGCGGCGTGCCGGCGGCCGCGATCGCCGGCATCTCGGTCGACGCCACCGCCTCGACGGTGGTGGCCAGCGACGCCGGCGGCCGCGCCCTGCGGCCGGCGATCATGTGGATGGACGTCCGCGCCGCCGACCAGGCCCGGCGGGTCCAGGAGACCGGCGACCCGGCCCTCAAGTACAACGGGTTCGGGGCCGTGTCGGCCGAGTTCGGTCTGCCCAAGGCGCTGTGGCTGAAGGAGCAGGAGCCCGAGGTCTGGAAGGCCGCCGCCCGGGTCGGCGAATGCGCCGACTGGGCCGTCCAGCGCCTCACCGGCGAGGCCGCGACCTCGGTCAACACCGCCAGCGGCAAGTGGTACTACGACCGCGACGCCGGCGGCTACCCGGCCAGCCTGTACGAGGCCGTCGAGGTCGAGGACCTGCTCGACAAGACCCCCGAGCGCGTGCTCGACCTGGGCGCGGCCGTCGGCGAGCTGACCACCGAGGCCGCCGGGGAGCTGGGCCTGGCGCCGGGCACGCCGGTGACCGAGGGCGGGATCGACGCCCACGTCGGCGCGCTCGGGCTGGGGGTCGTCGCCCCGGGCATGCTCGCCCTGATCACCGGCTCCTCCCACGTGATCATCGGCCAGGCCGCCGACCCCATCCACGACCCCGGCTTCTGGGGCGCCTACACCGACGCCATCATCGGTGGCCAGTACACCGTCGAGGCCGGCCAGGCCTCCACCGGCTCGGTGGTCGCCTGGTTCAAGAACAACCTCGCCGGCACCGCCCTGGCCGAGGCCGGACGCCGCGGCGTCGACCCGTACGTGGTCCTGAACGAGCTCGCCGCCGAGGTCCCGGTCGGCTCCGAGGGACTGGTGGTGCTGGACTACTTCCAGGGCAACCGGTCCCCCTACACCGACCCCCACGCCCGCGGCCTGATCTCCGGGCTGTCCCTGCGCCACGGGCCCGGGCACCTGTTCCGGGCGATCCTGGAGGGCATCTGCTTCGGCACCGAGCTGATCTTCCGGACCCTGCGCCGCCACGACTTCGAGCTCAGGTCGATCGCCGCCGCCGGTGGGGCCACCCGCAGCGAGCTCTGGATGCAGCTGCACGCCGACGTGGCCAACGTGCCCGTCTCGATCCCCCGCGAGCCCGAGAGCCCGGTGCTGGGAGCGGCCATGCTGGCCGCCGTCGGGGCCGGCGTCCATCCCGACCTGCCGACGGCGGCGGCCGAGATGGTCCACGTCGAGCGGACCATCGAGCCCGACCCCGGCCGCCACCAGGAGTACGCCTTCTACGTGGACCGCTACACCGAGCTGTACCCGGCCACCAGGGACGTCATGCACAAGGTGACCGGCCACGTGGCCGGCTCGGGCGGGGCCGTCGATGGGTGAGGAGCGGATCCGGGCGGCGCTGGCCGAGGCGACCGACACCGGCCAGGTGATGATCGGCCCGGGCGCGCTCGGCTCGGTCGCCGAGGTCGTCGAGCGGAGCGTCGGCGCCCGGCCGGTGCAGGTGGTCGCCGACGCCACCACCTGGGAGGTCGCGGGCCAGCAGGTCCAGGCGGGGCTGGAGGCGGCCGGGCACGCCACCGAGGCCCCCTACCGGTTCCCGCCCGGCGGCTTCGTGCTCGCCACCTACGACAACGTCGAGCGGGTCCGCGACGCCATCGCCGGCCACGACGCCGTCCCGGTGGCGGTCGGCTCGGGCAGCCTCAACGACATCGTCAAGCGGGCCGCCCACGAGGCCGGGCGACCGTACCTGGTCGTGGGGACCGCCGCCTCGATGGACGGCTACAGTGCCTTCGGGGCGGCCATCACCCGCGACGGCTACAAGCAGACCATGACCTGTCCGGCGCCCCGGGCGGTCGTGGCCGACCTCGAGGTCCTGGCCGGCGCCCCGCCGGCGATGACCGCGTCCGGCTACGGCGACCTGCTGGGCAAGGTCACGGCCGGGGCCGACTGGATGGTGGCCGACGCCCTCGAGGTCGAGCCGATCGACCCCCGGGTCTGGCAGCTCGCCCAGGGCCCGCTGCGGGCCGCCATCGGCCGGCCCGCCGAGCTGGCCGGCGGCGACACCGAGGCGCTGGCGCGCCTGGTCGAGGGGCTGGTCCTGTCCGGGCTGGCCATGCAGGCCCACAGCTCGTCGCGGCCCGCGTCCGGGGCCGAGCACCAGTTCAGCCACCTGTGGGAGATGGAGGGCCTGGGCCACGACCGCCGCCCGCCCCTGTCCCACGGCTTCAAGGTCGGGGTCGGGACCGTGGCCGTCGCCGCCCTCTACGAGCGGCTCCTGGAACGCGACCTTGCCGCCCTGGACGTCGAGGCCGTCCGCCGGGCCTGGCCCGGCCCCGAGCAGGCCGAGGCGGCCGTCCGGGCCGCCCACACCACCCCCGGCCTTGACCAGGCGGCCGTCGCCGAGACCCTGGCCAAGCACGCCGACCCCGCCACCCTGGCCCGGCGCCTGGCCGTGCTCGCCGGCCGCTGGCCGCTGCTGCGCGACCGCCTCCGGGCCCAGCTGCTCCCGGCGGCCGGGCTGCGCGAGCTGCTGGCCGCCGCCGGGGCCCCGACCCGCCCGGCCGAGCTCGGCCTCACCGCCGAGGCGTTCCGCGACACCTACCGCCGGGCCCGGATGATCCGCCGCCGCTACACCGTCCTCGACCTCGCCGCCGAGACCGGCACCCTCGACGAGCTGGTCGACGAGCTGTTCGCCCCCGGCGGGTTCTGGGCCGAGTAGGACTTACACGGTTAAGCAATCTGCCGCAGGGCATTGACGAGCGCTGGAGTCAGATGCTTTCATCCCTCTACTTACACGGTTCAGTAACGTGAGGGGACCGCGAGTGGGGAGCGACCGGGAGCAGCTGCTGATCGGGGGGCGGCCCTGGCTGGGGGTCAACTTCTGGTCGCGAGCCGGGGGCATGGGGATGTGGCGCCACTACGACCCCGCCGTGGTCGCCGAGGAGCTGGCCACCCTGGCCGCCAACGGGCTCAACCTGACCCGGTCGTTCTGCTTCTGGCCCGACTTCCAGCCCGAGCCCGACCGGCTCGACGCGCAGGTCCTGGCCCGGTTCGCCGACTTCCTCGACCGCCACACCGAGGCCGGGCTGGCCACCGTCCCGACCTTCCTGGTCGGCCACATGTCGGGGGAGAACTGGGACCCGGCCTGGCGCCAGGGCCGCGACCTGTACGGCGACGTCTGGATGGTGGCCCGCCAGGCCTGGTACGTGCGCGAGGTCACCCGCCGGTTCGCCGGGCATCCGGCGGTGGCCGGCTGGCTGCTGTCCAACGAGATGCCGATCTACGGCGGGCCGGCTCCCGAGCCGGTGGTCACCGCCTGGGCCGAGCTGCTCGTCCAGGCCGTCCGGGCCGGCGGCGCCACCCAGCCGCTGTCGCTGGGCGACGGCGCCTGGGGCATCGAGCTCACCGGGGTCGACAACGGCTTCTCGCTGCGGGCCACCGCCCACCTGGTCGACTTCGTCGGCCCCCATGTCTACCCGATGGACACCGACCGGGTCCGCCTGCACCTGGCTCCGGCGTTCGCCTGCGAGCTGGCCTCCTTCACCGGCAAGCCGGTGGTGCTGGAGGAGTTCGGGGTCAGCAGCGGCTTCGCCTCGGCCGCCAACGCCGGCCACCACTACCGCCAGGTCCTGCACACCAGCCTGCTCGCCGGGGCGACGGGCTGGCTCGCCTGGAACAACACCGACTACGACCACCTGGCCGACCAGGACCCCTACCGCCACCACCCCTTCGAGATGCACTTCGGGCTCACCGACTCGACCGGCCGCCCCAAGCCCCAGCTGGCCGAGGTCCGGGCCTTCGCCGACCTGCTGGCCGCGGTCGACGCTCCGAACCTGGAACGACCGCCGGCCGAGGCCGCCCTGGTGGTCCCGTCGTACCTGGAGCGGGCCTATCCGTTCACCGCCCCCGAGGACCGCGGCTTCGTGCTCGCCTCGCTGCGCCAGGCCCATGTCGCCGCCTGGGAGGCCGACCTGCCCGTCCGGCCGATGCGCGAGGCCGACGGCCTCCAGCCCGGCGCCCGCCTCTACCTGGTCCCGTCCACCAAGCAGCTCACCGCCCCCGGCTGGCGGGCCCTCGAGGGCCTCGCCGGCGACGGCGCCGTCATCTACGTCTCCTGGTCGGCCGGGGACCACGGCGCCCAGCGCGGCCCCTGGTGGGCCGGCCTGGACGCCATGTTCGGCGTCGAGCACCAGCTCACCCACGGACTCGTCGACCCCATCGAGGAAGAGGAGGTGGTCGTCACCTTCGTGCGCGACTTCGGGTCGATCGCGCAAGGAAGCCGGCTCGAGCTCCGGGCCGGAGGCAACCAGCACGTGCGCGCGTTCCTGCCCGTCCGGCCGGTCGCCGCCGAGGTCGTCGCCGTCGACCGGCACGACCGGCCAGTGCTGCTGGAACGCGGGACCGCCGGCGGCGGCCGGCTGGTGCTGTGCACCTACCCGCTGGAGCAGCTGGCCGCCGGCTCGGCCCGGGTCAACCCCGAGCCGACCTGGCGCCTGTACGACGCCCTGGCCACCGTGGCCGGCGTCAGCCGCCCGGTGACGGTCGAGGACCCACGGGTCCTGGCCGCCGAGCTCCGCCACCGGGACGGCCGCACCTTCGCCTGGCTCATCAGCCAGGCCGACACCGAGGTCACCGTCAAGCCGACGGTCGAGGGCCGCCTGGCCGACCTCGATACCGGGCAGCCCGTCGACGAGGTCGCCCTGGACGCCTTCGGCGTCAGGGTCCTGCGGCGGCTGCCCCCAACCCTGGTGGGGTCCCTCTGAGAGGAAAGGGGACTGGCATGCGGAACAAGCTCAGGACGGCGATCGTGGTCGCGGTGGCGTGCCTGGTGGTGGCCGCCTGTACCGGCGGCAACTCGGGCTCGGGGTCCGGGGGTGCCGGGCAGGGCCAGCCCGCCGGCGGGGCGCCGGCCGCCGGCCCGGCCTCCTACCCCCGCAACGAGACCCTCTATACCAGCGGCAACCAGTGGGGGCCGCCCAACAACTGGAACCCGATCATGGACTGGCAGTACGCCACCGGGACCGAGGGGCTGGTGTACGAGAACCTGTTCCTGTACGACCCCATGAAGGGCGTGTACAAGCCCTGGCTGGCCTCCAAGGGCGGCTGGACCAGCAAGAACGTCTACGAGCTGACCCTGCGGGACGGCCTCACCTGGAGCGACGGCCAGCCGCTGACCTCGGCCGACGTGGTGTTCACGTTCGAGCTGGGCAAGTTCGCCTCGGTCCCGTACCACAACCTGTGGGACTGGCTGAAGAAGGCCGAGGCGACCGACGAGCGGACGGTCAAGTTCACCTTCTCCCAGCCCCTGTACCAGGAGTGGGGCAACCACCTGTACAACCGGGCGATCGTGCCCAAGCACATCTGGGAGGGCCGCTCGGAGAAGGACGTGGCCACCGGCGCCAACGAGAAGCCCGTGGGCAGCGGCCCCTACCTGTACCAGACCCACAGCCAGGACCGGATGGTCTGGGTCAAGAACGACAAGTGGTGGGGCAAGACCGTCCTCGGCCTCGACCCCAAGCCCAGGTACATCGTCGACATCGTCAACTCCAACAACAACGCCGCCCTCGGGCTCGTCCTCCAGGGCGGGATCGACCTCTCGAACAACTTCCTGCCCGGCATCGCCACCCTGGTCAAGGGCGGCTACCAGGTCCAGACCTACTTCCCCGACGCGCCGTACATGCTGTCGGCCAACACCGCCTGGCTGGTCCTGAACACCAAGAAGAAGCCGATGGACGACCCGGCCTTCCGCAAGGCCCTGGCCTACTCCATCGACGTCAACAAGATCGTCACCGGCGTCTACGGCCAGATCGTCCAGGCGGCCAGTCCCACCGGCCTGCTGCCGGCCTGGGACAAGTTCGTCGACAAGTCGGCGGTCAGCCAGCTCGGCTTCAAGTACGACCCGGCCAAGGCCAGGGAGCTGCTCGCCCAGGCGGGCTACAAGGACACCAACGGCGACAAGTACGTCGAGGGGCCGGGCGGGGCCAAGATCGAGCTCAACCTGATCGTCCCCAACGGCTGGACCGACTGGATGGAGTCCATCCGGGTCGTGGGGGAGAGCGCCAAGGCCGTCGGGATCAAGGTCAACACCGAGTTCCCCGAGTTCCAGGCCCTGGTCGACGCCCGCAACAAGGGCGACTTCGACATGCTGATCAACAACGACAAGCAGCTCTCGAACTCGCCGTGGGAGTACTACGACTACATGTTCCGGCTGCCCGTCCAGGACACCCAGAGCACGGCCAACTTCGGCCGCTACGAGAACAAGCAGGCCTGGAACCTGGTCCAGCAGCTCGACAAGACCCCGACCGATGACATCGCCGGCATGCGCAAGATCACCTCGCAGCTCCAGCGCATCCAGCTGACCGAGCTGCCGGTGATCCCGCTCTGGTACAACGGCGCCTGGGCCCAGGCCAACACCTCGGTCTGGACCGGCTGGCCGTCGGCCAAGCAGGGCGACAGCCACCTCATGCCGGTGACCTGGCGCAACTACTGGGAGATGGGCAGCGTCCTGATGCTGACCGAGCTCCAGCCGGCCAAGCAGTAGGGCCGGAGCGGCCGTCGCGGCGACGAGGAGCAGCGGAGATGCGGCAGTACTTCCAGCGCAAGCTCGGCATCTACGTCCTCACGTTCTTCGTCGCCGTGACGGTCGACTGGATGATCCCGCGGTTCATGCCCGGCGACCCCGTCCAGACCATGCTGGCCCGGGCCTCGCTGCGCCCCGAGGCCAGCCAGGCCATGCAGGCCTACTACACCGGCGTGTTCGGCCTCGACGTCCCCATCTGGCGGCAGTACCTCAACTTCTGGGGGGCGCTGCTCCGGGGCGACCTGGGGGTCAGCATCTGGCTGTTCCCCCAGCCGGTGACCAGCGTCATCCTCCGGGCCATCCCCTACACGATCGCCTTGCTGGTCCCGGCCATCCTGCTCAGCTGGTGGGCCGGCAACAAGTTCGGCGCCTACGCGGCCCGCCGCCGCTGGCTGGACAACACCGTCCTGCCGGTCGGCTACGTGCTCACCGCCACCCCCTACATGTGGCTGGGGATCCTGCTCGCCTGGGCCCTGGCCACGGTCGCCGGGGTCTTCCCGATCGCCGGCGGCTACAGCTTCGACGTCGAGCCGTCCTGGTCCGTGGCGTTCCTGGCCGACCTGGCCTGGCACTGGTTCCTGCCGTTCGCCTCGCTGTTCCTGGTCGGCTTCGGCGGCTGGGCGATCGGGATGCGCAACCTGATCATCTACGAGCTGGAGGCCGACTACTCCCACTACCTGGAGTCGCTCGGCGCGCCCCGGCGGCTGGTCCGCCACTACGCCTACCGCAACGCCCTGCTGCCCCAGCTCACCGGGCTCGCCCTGCAGCTCGGGGTGCTGGTCGCCGGGGCGCTGGTCACCGAGATCGTCTTCTCCTACCCGGGCCTGGGCTACCTGATCCTGCAGGCCATCAACAACCAGGATTTCTTCCTCATCCAGGGCGCGTTCCTGTTCATCATCCTCGGCGTGCTGCTGGCCAACTTCCTCGTCGACATCGTCTACGTCATCGTCGACCCCCGGACCCGGGTCGGGATGCGAGGTGCGGCATGAACGTCACCGACTCCGACGAGCTGGCCACCGCCACCCCGGCCGCGGCCGCCGCCACCCCGGTCACCCTGGCCGCCAAGGTCCGGCCGGGACGCGAGGCGCTGTACTTCGCCCGCCGCAACCGCAAGCTCGTCCTCGGCCTCGGGGTGGTCCTGGTCTTCCTGGCCGTCGCCGCGGCCGGCCCGCTGGTCAACCCCCACGGCCCCAACGAGTACGTCGGCCCGCCGTCCCAGCGGCCGTCGGCCGCGTTCTGGTTCGGCACCACCATGTTCGGCCAGGACGTGTTCGCCCAGTTCGCCCACGGGCTGCGGGCCACCTTCCTGGTCGGGCTGCTCGGCGGCGGGCTGGCCGCCCTCGTCGGCATGCTGGTCGGCTTCACCGCCGGCTGGCGGGGCGGGACCGTCGACGAGGTCCTGAACATGCTGACCAACGTCGTCCTGGTCATCCCGACCCTGGCCGTCCTCCTGGTCATCGCCACCTACCTGCGGGTCCGGGGGGTCGTGCCCGAGGCCATCTTCATCGGCCTGTTCTCCTGGCCGTGGGTGGCCAGGGCCATCCGGGCCCAGACGTTCTCGCTGCGCACCCGCGACTTCGTCGACCTGGCCCGGCTCAGCGGGGCCGGCGCGACCAGGATCGTCTTCCGCGAGATCGCCCCCAACATGAGCTCGTACCTGTTCATGACCTTCATCCTGCTGTTCGGGACCTCGGTGCTGACCGCGGCGACCCTCGACTTCATCGGGCTGGGGCCAACCGACGGCATGTCGCTGGGGCTGATGATGAACAACGCCGTGCTCTGGAGCGCCCTGCCGCTCGGCATGTGGTGGTGGTTCGTCCCGCCGGGGCTGGGGATCACCCTGATCGTCGGCTCGCTCTACATCATGAACGTCGGCCTCGACGAGGTCTTCAACCCCAGGCTGCGGGAGCTCTGAGCACGGTGAGCCTGCGGGTCGACAACCTCAAGGTCTGGTACCGGACCCTGCGCGGCGAGGTCAGGGCGCTGGACGGGGTCAGCTTCACCATCGCCGACGGCGAGCTGGTCGGGCTGGCCGGCGAGTCCGGCTGCGGCAAGTCGACCCTGGGCAAGAGCCTGATCCGCCTGGACGGGCGCATGCGCCACGTCGACGGGAGCGTCGAGCTGGACGGCAAGGAGCTGCCCATCGGGGACAGCGAGCGGATGAACGGCTTCCGGTTCAAGGAGGTCTCGATCATCCCCCAGTACGCGATGAGCGCCATGAACCCGACCCGCAAGATCGGCCTGCTGGTGGCCGAGCTGCTGGCCTCGAGGGGGGAGCGGCCGGCGGCCGTCCGTGACGAGCTGCTGCGGCGCCTGGCGCTGGTCGGCCTGGAGCCCGAGGTGCTGGACCGGTACCCGATCGAGCTGTCGGGGGGCATGAAGCAGCGCATGGTCATGGTCATCTCGACCCTGCTCAACCCCTCGCTGCTGATCGCCGACGAGGTCACCTCGGCCCTGGACGTCTCGACCCAGAAGGCGGTGGCCGAGACCCTGGTCGAGCTGCGCGACCGCAACGTGGTCAAGAGCACCATCTTCATCACCCATGACCTGTCGCTGGTCTACCAGATCGCCGACAGCATCATCGTCATGTACGCCGGCCGCCTGGCCGAACGGGCCCCCACCGACGCCCTGGTCGGCTCCCCCCGCCACCCCTACACCAGGATGCTGCTGGCCGCCCTGCCCGAGGTCGGGGTCCGCTTCGCCGACCAGCGCCTGGAGGGCATCGCCGGCAGCCCGCCGTCCCTGCTGAACCCGCCCGCGGGCTGCCGGTTCCGCGACCGCTGCCCGCTGGCCGTGGCCAGGTGCGCCGAGCAGCCGCCGTTCGTCGAGGTGGCCCCCGACCACTACGTCGCCTGCTGGAAGGCGTCCTGACCATGCTGCGCCTCGAGGGCGTCACCAAGCGCTACCGGGTCGGCACCTTCGGCAGCCGGGAGCTGGTCGCCGTGCGCGACGTCAGCCTCGAGGTCCGGCCGGGCGAGGTCGTGGCCCTGATCGGCCAGAGCGGCAGCGGCAAGAGCACCATCGGCCGCATGGTCCTGCGCCTGACCTCGGTCTCGGGCGGGACGATCAGCTTCGACGGTACCGACGTCGCCGGCCTCAAGGGAGCCCGCCTGCGCGCCTACTACGGCCACGTCCAGGGGGTCTTCCAGGACCCGTTCAGCAGCTACAACCCGGTCTTCAAGGCGGACCGGACCCTGGAGCTGGTGCGCGAGACCTACTTCCCCCGCCTCGGCGAGCGCCCGTGGCGGGACAAGGTGGAGGCGTCCCTGGCCGCGGTCCGGCTCGACCCCGGCCAGGTGCTCGGCAAGTACCCGCACCAGCTCAGCGGCGGCCAGCTCCAGCGGCTGCTGGTGGCCAGGGCCCTGCTGCTCGACATCCGGCTGCTGGTGGCCGACGAGATCATCAGCATGCTGGACGCCTCGACCCGCATCGACGTGCTCAACCTGCTCGGCGACCTCAAGGCCAGGGGGCTCGGGATCCTGTTCATCACCCACGACCTGTCGCTGGGCAACTACCTCAGCGACACCGCGGTGATCCTGCACCGCGGTGAGGTGGTCGAGACCGGCCCGGCCGAGCAGGTCTTCGCCCGGCCGGTCCACCCCTACACCCGGTCGCTGCTAGCCTCGGTACCGCAGCTGCACCACAAGTGGGAGCGGACCGGCCACGGCTCGTGGGAGCCGGCGGGGGAGGGCGCATGACCAAGCGGGCCACCATCGCCGACATCGCCGAGCGGGCCGGGCTGTCCAAGGGCGCCGTCTCCTACGCCCTCAACGGCCAGCCCGGGGTGTCGGAGGCGACCCGCCAGCGGGTCCTCAAGCTGGCCGCCGAGATGGGCTGGCGGCCCAACAGCGCCGCCCGGGCCCTGTCGGCCTCCCGGGCCGGGGCCCTGGGGCTGGTCATGGCCCGGTCGACCAGCCTGCTCGGGGTCGAGCCGTTCTTCATGAAGCTGCTCTCGGGCATCGAGAACACCCTGGCCGCCCGCTCCACCGCCCTGCTGCTGCAGGTCGTGCCCGACCACGACGCCGAGGTCGAGGCCTACCGGCGCTGGTTCGCCGAGCGGCGGGTCGACGGCATCTTCCTCATCGACCTGCACGTCGAGGACAAGCGGGTGCTGGTCCTTGAGGAGCTGGGGCTGCCGGCGGTGGTCATCGGCGGGCCCGGCCACCACGGCCGGCTGCCCGGGGTGTGGAGCGACGACGCCAGCGCCATGGCGATGGTGGTCGAGTACCTGGCCGCCCTCGGCCACCAGCGGGTCGCCCGGGTCGCCGGACCGTCGGGGCTGCTCCACACCGAGCTCCGCGGCCAGGCCTTCGCCGACGTCGCCGACCGGCTGGAGCTGGCCTCGGCGGTCACCGTGGCCACCGACTACAGCCCCGAGCAGGGGGCCCAGGCGACCCGGCGGCTGCTGTCGGGCAGCGCACGGCCGACGGCGGTGATCTACGACAACGACGTCATGGCCGTGGCCGGGACCTCGGTGGCCCACGAGATGGGCGTGGACGTGCCCGGCGCCCTGTCCATCGTGGCCTGGGACGACTCGGTGCTGTGCGAGATCGTCCACCCGCCCCTGACCGTGCTCAGCCGCGACATCATCGCGTACGGGGCCAGGGCCGCCGAGCGGCTGCTGGCCATGCTGGACGGCGAGGACGTCGGCGACTTCGAGGACGCCATGCCCCGGCTGATCGCCCGGGGCAGCACCGCCCGCCCACCCGCCTGAGCATCCCGGCCGAACCGCCGGCCCGCCGGTAGGCTGGCCGCCATGCGCTCCCGCCTCGCCGCCGTCCTCGCGGTGCTCCTCTCCCTGGTGGTGCCCGCCTCGGCGCAGGAGACCGGCGGGGCCGAGGTGGCGACCCGGCTGACCGACCCGCGGATCGTCGAGTCGAGCGGCCTGGCCCTGAGCCGCCGCCACCCCGGGGTGCTGTGGACCCACAACGACAGCGGCGACCAGGCACGGCTGTTCGCCGTCGGGCCCGACGGCCGCACCCGGGCCGTCCTGACCCTGGCCGGGGTCGAGGCCCGCGACTGGGAGGCGGTCGCCGCCGGCCGCGACGACCGCGGCCGGCCGGCTCTGTACGCCGGCGACATCGGCGACAACAACGGCGTCTGGCCCGAGGTCGCCGTCTACCGGGTCGCCGAGCCCGCGACCCTTCGCGACGCCACCGTCCCGGCCGTCCGCTACCGTCTCCGCTATGCCGACGGCCCCCACAACGCCGAGGCCCTGCTGATCGACCCCCGCAGCAACCGCCTGTACGTGGCCACCAAGGCCGAGACCGGCGGCGGCCTCTACCGCGCCCCGCCCCGCCTCGACCCCACCGGGATCAACGTCCTGCACCGCATCGCCGGCGTCCCCCCGGTGGTCACCGACGGGGCGTTCCTCCCCGCCGGCCGGGGGTTCGTCCTCCGCGACTACCAGCAGGCCCACGTCTACGCGAAGCCGGGACGCCGGGTTGGCTCCTTCGACCTCCCGTTGCAGTTCCAGGGCGAGTCCCTGGCCGTCACCGCCGACGGCCGCTCGCTGCTGGTCGGCTCCGAAGGCCCCGACAGCGAGGTCTGGCGGGTCCCGGTCCCGGCCTCGGTCCTGTCCACGCTGGCCCCCGCGACCACCCGCGCCCCGGCGGGGGCGGCGGGGCCGGCGACCACCGGGGCCCCGCCCACCGGCGGGTGGCGGTGGGGGATGGCCCCGGTGCTGGCCGTGGCCGCCGGAGCCCTGGCCCTGGTGGTGGCGGCGCTGCTGCTGGCCCGCCGGCCCCGTTAGAGCGCGATCCCCGGGTACAGGGGGAACCGGTCCAGGAGGTCGCCGGCGCGGGACCTGGCCTGGTCGCCTACTGAAGGGTCGAGCTCGTACTTGGCCTTGGAGTCGGGGACGGCCCGGGTGGCGGCCAGGACCGTGTGGACGATGGCGGCGATCTCGCGCATCTCGCCGGGGCCCATGCCGAGGGTGGTGACGGCGGGCGTGCCGACGCGGAGGCCGCTGGTGTACCAGCTGCCGTTGGGGTCGAAGGGGATCACGTTGCGGTTGAGGGTGATCCCGGCCTCGCGCAGGGCGGTCTCGGCCTGGCGGCCGGTGAGGCCGTAGGGGCGGGCGTCGACCAGCAGCAGGTGGTTGTCGGTGCCGCCGGTGAGGACGGTCGCGCCCTGCTGCTGGAGGGCATCGGCGAGGGCGGTGGCGTTGTCGACGATCCTGTGGGCGTAGTCGGCGAAGGACGGCCGCGACGCCTCGGTCAGGGCGACCGCCTTGGCCGCCATGATGTGGCCGAGGGGGCCGCCCAGGACCAGCGGGCAGCCGCGGTCCACGGTGGCGGCGAACTCCTCGGTGCACAGCACCATCCCGCCCCGCGGCCCCCGCAGGGTCTTGTGGGTGGTGGTGGTGACCACCTGGGCGTGGGCCACCGGGTCGTAGTCGCCGCTGAACACCTTGCCGGCGACCAGGCCGGCGAAGTGGGCCATGTCGACCATGAGCACGGCCCCGACCTCGTCGGCGATCTCCCGGAAGATGCGGAAGTTGATCTTGCGCGGATAGGAGCTGTAGCCGGCCAGCAGGATCAGCGGCCGGAAGCTCTCGGCCTGCTTGCGGACCTCGTCGTAGTCGAGCAGCCCGGTGGTCGGGTCGACGGTGTAGCGGGCGATCTCGAACAGCTTCCCGGACACGTTGGGCCGGAACCCGTGGGTGAGGTGGCCGCCGGCGTCCAGGGCCATGCCGAGCAGCCGCTGGTTGCCGAACTCGTGCCGCAGGGCCTCCCAGTCGTCGCCGGCCAGCGACATCAGGTCCTTGGCCCCGAGCCGCTCCAGGGCCGGCCCCTCGACCCGCCTGGTCAGGATCGACCAGAACGCCACCAGGTTGGCGTCGATGCCGCTGTGGGGCTGGACGTAGGCGTGGTCGCTCCCGAACAGCCCCTTGGCCAGCTCCACGCCCCGGCGCTCGATGGTGTCGACGTTCTCGCAGCCGGCGTAGAAGCGGTGCCCGGGCGACCCCTCGGCGTACTTGTCGGACAGCCAGTTCCCCATGGCCAGCAGGGTCGCCGGGGAGGCGAAGTTCTCCGAGGCGATCAGCTTGAGGTTGGCCCGCTGGTCGGCCAGCTCGGCCGCGATGGCGGTGGCGATCTCGGGCGCGACCTCGCCGACCACGTCCATGGCGGCCGCGAAGGCGAGCGCCTCGGCACTGACCCCGCTCAGGTCGGCGTCCGGGCAGACGGTACGGAGGTAGGAGGCAAGGGTGGAGTCGGCGTTCATGGTTCCTCTCCCTAGATTCAGGTGGCGGCGCCAGCCCGCATCCTACCCGCCGCCGCCGGCAGGGGTTGGCCTGCCGATTCGTCCTATACTGCGCGTTGCAAGCGGGAGGTTCGCCTCCTCCAACCCGCCGCAGAGGGAGGAGGTGAAGAGCATGCTGCACCTCAAGTCCCGTCTGGTCCGGGTCGCCTGGTCGTTGGCGTCCCTGGCCGCGCTGGCCGCCGCCCTCGGCGCCGGTTCGAAGTGGGCCTAGCGACGCACCGACGACAGCGCCGAGTCGCTCGACAAGGGTCGACCGACGTGGTGTGCTAAGCGCCCGCTCCGCCGGTCTGACCCATCTTGCTGGTTGGTAACGATGGTCGCGTACCGCCGCTCATCAGCGCTGTTCGCCTACGTGCTCGCCGTCTCGGCGGTCGGGCTCGCACTGGTCGTCCTGCTGGTGCTCGGCAGTGGACCGACGACGGTGCTGCAGCAGCCACCGCAGTTCTGGGTGCTGCTGATCAGCATGGTGGTCGTCGAGTCGCTGCCGATCCTCTCCAAGGTCGCCGGCGGGACCAAGTACGTGACGACCGCCGAGGCGTTCACCTTCGCCATCCTGCTCGGCTGGGGCACCACCGCGGCCACGCTCACCCTGATCCTGGCCGTGCTCATCTCCGACCTGCTCCGCCGGGCCGCGCCCGAGAAGCTGGTCTTCAACCTCGGTCAGTACAGCCTGCTCATGGCCGCCGCCGGCGGGGTCTACGAGCTGCTGGGCGGCGACCGCCCCTTCGGGGTCGGGGACGTCCCGGCGTTCGCCGTGGCCGCCCTGGTCTTCTTCGTCGGCAACCTCGTGCTGGTCGGCCTGGTGACCACCCTGGCCCATGGGCGCGACTTCGTCGCCGACCTCAAGGAGTGCCTGCGGGCCGAGGCCTGGCCCTACACCATGGTCTTCGCCATGGCGCCGATCCTGCTGACCGTGGCCGAGCAGAGCGTTGCCCTGCTCCCGCTGGTGCTGCTGCCCATGTTCGCGGTGCGCGACGCCCTCCGGACGGCCGAGGAGGCCGAGGAGCACCGGCTGGCCGCCGAGCAGGCGGCCGAGCAGGCCAGGACGGTGGCCGCCGAGCACGCCCGGCTGGCCGCGGCCGAGCACGAGCTGGTCGAGCGGCTGCGCGAGAGCGACCGGCTCAAGGACGACCTGCTGGCCGCCGTTTCCCACGAGCTGCGGACCCCGCTGGCCGGGATGCTGGGGGCGCTGGCCACCCTCAGCGCCCGCGAGGGGCAGCTCACCGACCCCCAGCGCCAGGAGCTGGTCGGCATGGCCGTCCGCCAGGGCGACCGGCTCAAGGCCCAGATCGAGCAGCTGCTGCTGGCCGCCCGGCTGGAGCGCAGCGGCCACGAGCCGGCCGAGCGGCCCGTGGTGGACGCGGCCGCCCTGGCCCGCGACGCCGCGGCCGCGGCCCGCACGACCTACCCGGCCCGCCAGTTCCTGCTGGAGACCGGCGAGGTCCTGCCCGTCCGGGCCGTCTCCGAGGCCATCCTCCAGGTGCTCGGCAACCTGCTCGACAACGCCGCCAAGCACGCCCCCGACAAGGCCCCCATCCGGGTCCAGGCCCGCCGGGCCGGGGCCCTGGCCGTGCTGGCCGTGGAGGACAGCGGTCCCGGGGTCCCCCCGGCCGACCGCGAGCGCATCTTCGAGCGCTTCACCATGCTCGACTCCGGCGCCACCCGCATGGCCGGCGGAGTCGGCCTCGGCCTCTACATCGCCCGCCAGCTGGCCCTGGCCCAGGGCGGGGAGCTGCTGGCGGCCGACCCCACCCCCCCGGGCACGGGCGCCCGCTTCGAGCTGCGCCTGCCCATGGCCGAGCTGTCCTTCCGGCGCCCCGTTTGAGAATTCTCTAAGAAACTCCCTACGAGATTCTCATCAGCGCTCCGAAGGCGCCGCGTACGATCGGGCTCTCCCAATTTTCCGGCGAAATGCCGGAGGCCCCAAGGAGGACCTCATGCGGCGACCGCGCCGACGACCGCTCCACCTGGCGGTCAGCTTCCTGGCCCTGGCCCTCGTGCTCGCCGCCTGCAGCGGCGGTGGGGGAGGGGGCACCGGAAGCTCCACCACCGCGATCAAGGACGGCGGCATCCTGAGCTATGCCGCCGACCAGGAGCCGACCGGGTTCAACAACAACACCTCCAAGGACAACGGCACCTCGGTGCTGAATGTCGTGATCAACATGTTCCCACCCGTGTTCCGCCTCCATCCGGACTTTTCCGTACGGCTCAACGGCGAGCTGATGGACTCGGCCACCCAGACCAGCGCCGACCCGCAGACGATCGTCTACAAGATCAAGCCGGAGGCGGTCTGGTCGGACGGCACCCAGGTGACCGCCGACGACTTCGTCTACCTGTGGAAGAACCTCAACGGGTCGGTCAAGGGCAACGACGTCGCCGCGACCACCGGCTACGACCAGATCAAGAGCGTCGAGGGATCCGACAACGGCAAGACCGTGACGGTGGTGTTCGACGAGCCCTTCAGCGACTGGAAGAGCCTGTTCTACGGGCTGCTGCCGGCCCACTACATGGCGAAGGTGCCAGGCGGCTGGAACACCGGCCTGGACAAGCACCCCGAGGTGATCCCGGTCAACGGCCCCTTCAAGGTCTCCACCTGGGAGCAGGGCCAGAGCCTGACCCTGGTCCGCAACGAGCGGTACTCCGGGCCCAGGGCGCACCTGGACTCGGTGGTGTTCCGGTTCCTGCCCGAGTCGACCACCCAGCCGGCGGCCCTGCAGAACAACGAGGTCGACCTGATCTACCCCCAGCCCCAGCTCGACCTCGTGGCCCAGGTGAAGGCCCTGCCCGACGTGACCAGCGAGCTGAACATCGGGCTGTCGTTCGAGCATTTCGACTTCAACTTCAAGAACCAGCACCTGGCCGACCCGGCCGTCCGCAAGGCGATCGCCACCGGGATGAACATCCCCGAGCTGGTCAGCCGGACCGTCAAGCAGTTCACCGACCAGGCCCAGCCGCTCGGCAACCGCATCTGGCTGCCGGGGCAGAAGTACTACCAGGACCACTTCGGCGAGTACGGCAAGGGTGACACCGCCGGGGCGACCCGGCTGCTGGAGGGCGCCGGCTACGCCAAGGGCGGCGACGGCATCTACGCCAAGGACGGCCAGCGCCTCAGCCTGCGCATCTCCACCACCGCCGGCAACCAGCTGCGCGAGACCCAGGAGCAGCTCTTCCAGGCCCAGATGAAGGCCATCGGGGTCGAGATCAGGATCGCCAACGCCGACTCGACCAAGCTGTTCGGCGACTGGCTGCCCAACGGCAACTTCGACATCGCCAACTTCGGCTGGGTCGGCAACCCCTTCGCCATCTCCTCCAGCCAGGACATCTACCGGACGGGCGGCGGCAGCAACTACGGCCAGTACGCGAGCAGCAAGGTCGACCAGCTGTTCGCCCAGGCGGTCCGGGAGGTCGACGAGGCCAGGTCGGCCGAGCTCGGCAACCAGATCGACCAGCAGCTCACCGCCGACATGGCCACCATCCCGCTGTACGCCAAGCCCACCTATCTGGCCGTGCGCAAGACCTTCACCGGTGTCGGCGACAACGCCACCCAGGAAGGCCCGTTTTGGAACGCCAACCTCTGGGCCCAGAAGGCCACCTAGCTGGGAGAGCCAGGGATGCCCCCCGGGGGAAACCCTGAGCCCGGCGGGGGGCTAGCTGGGGGATCTTCCGGGGGCATCCCGGATGGTGCCGGTGCCGGCCGCGTAGCAGGCTCCTCGGGACGACCCCGGACTTCGAGGAGCAAGCTGTGAACGAGAACGGCCAGGCCGAGCCCCTGCTCGTGGCCGAGCGGGTACGCAAGGTGTACCGGACGGGCGGCGTCGAGGTCGAGGCCCTGGCCGGCCTCGACCTGGCCGTGCGCCGCGGCGAGCTGGTCGCGGTGATGGGCCCCAGCGGCTCGGGCAAGACCACCCTGCTCAACTGCCTGTCGGGACTGGACGACATCGACGGCGGCCGGGTCCTGGTCGAGGGCCAGGACCTGTTCGCCATGTCCGACGCCCGCCGCACCAGCCACCGGGCCCGGACCATGGGGTTCATCTTCCAGGCCTTCAACCTCATCCCGGTGTTCTCGGCGGCCGAGAACGTGGAGCTGCCGTTGCTGCTCAACGGCGTCCCGGCCCGCCGGGCCAGGGCCACCGCCATCCGGATGCTGGACCGGGTCGGGCTCGGCCACCGCACCGGCCACCGGCCCAACCAGCTGTCGGGCGGCGAGCAGCAGCGGGTCACGATCGCCAGGGCGCTGGCCGCCCGGCCGGCGATCGTCTGGGCCGACGAGCCCACCGGCAACCTCGACACCGCCATGGCCGACCAGGTGGTGGCGCTGCTGCACGAGCTCAACCGCGAGGAGGGCCAGACGATCGTGCTGGTCACCCACGACCCGGCCATCGGCGGCTCGGCCGACCGGGTCGTGCGCATGCGCGACGGCCACCTGATCGGCGACGAGCGGCGGCCGCTGGCGCCGCTGGGGGTCTGACCATGTACCCGAACCTGACCCCGTTCCTGGTCGGCCTTGGCGGCGCCGCCCTGGTGGCCGCCCTCGTCATCGCCGTCTCGGCCCCGCTGACCCGCCGTCTGGCCCTGCGCCAGCTCAACCGCCGCCGGGCCGAGGCCGCCCTGGTCGTGGCCGGGTCGGTCCTGGGCACGGCCATCATCGTCGGCAGCCTGGTCGTCGGTGACACCCTCGACCACTCCTTCCGGCAGGACGCCTACCGCCACCTGGGGGTGGTCGACGAGGTGGTCAGCTCGCCCGACCCGGCCCAGGGAGCGGCGGCGGCCCAGCGGCTGGAGCGCCTGCGGGGCGACCCGGCGATCGACGGGCTGCTGACCGTCCGCCGCCACGACGCCGCCGTGGTCAACGGGCCCACCGGGACCGGCTCGACCGGCGGCCGCAAGGGCGAGCCCCGGGCGACCCTCATGGAGCTGGACCTCGCCGCCGCGGCCCGCTTCGAGGGGCCGGGGTCGGCCCTGGCCGGGCCGGCCCCCGGCCCCGGCCAGGTGGTCGTCGGCGACGCCCTCGCCAGGGCCGTGGACGCCCGGGCCGGCGACACCCTCACCTTCTACCTGGCCGGCCGCCCGGTCCCCCTCGAGGTGGCCCGGGTCGTGCCCACCCGGGGCCTGACCGGGTTCGCCGACCACAGCGCCTTCGCCGTCCCCGGCACCGTGGCGCCGTCGGCCGCCGCCCGGCCCGAGACCCTGACCCTGGTCTCCAACGCCGGCGGGGTCGAGGACGGGGCCGCCGCCACCGACCAGGTCGGCCGCAAGCTCCAGGCCGCCCTCGGCCCCCTGACCGCCAGGGGCACGGCCGTCGCCACCCCCAAGCGTGAGCTGCTCGACCAGGCGAACGGGGTCGGGGCCGAGTTCGGCGCCCTGTTCCTGTTCATCGGCAGCTTCGCCATCATCGCCGGGGTCATGCTGCTGGTGAACGTGTTCGTGATGCTGGCCGAGGAGCGCAAGGCCGAGCTGGGCATGCTGCGAGCGGTCGGGCTGCGCCGGGGCCGGCTGATCCGCGGCTTCGTCCTCGAAGGGACCGTGTACGCCCTGGTCGCCGCCGCCCTCGGCGTGGCCGCCGGGCTCGGCGTCGGCCGGGCCGTGGTGGCCGTCACCGCCCGGATCTTCGCCAGCTTCGGCGAGGAGGGCGCCCCCGGCCTGGTCTTCACCGTCACCCCGACCAGCCTGGTCAACGGGTTCGCGGCCGGGTTCCTGATCGGCTTCGTGACCGTCGCCCTGACCAGCCTGCGCATCAGCCGGGTCAACATCATCGCCGCCATCCGCGACCTGCCGGCCGGGACCGGCCGCCCCCTCAAGCGGCGCTGGGTGCTGCTCTCGACCCTGACCGCGGCCGCCTTCGGGGCCGCGGCGGTGGTCGCCGTCGCCGGCAGCCAGGGGCTCGGCACCTACCTGTACCCGGCCCTGGCCGTGGCCTGCCTGTGCCCGCTGCTGGTGCGGCTGGCGCCCCGGCGGGCCGTCTACACCGGCGCCGCCCTGGCCGTCCTCGGCTGGGGGCTGGTCGCCAACACCGTCCGGCCCAAGGTGTTCGACGACGGCTCGACCGCCACCTTCGTGGTCCTGGGCATGGTCCTGACCTTCTCGGCCGTGCTGCTGGTCAGCCAGAACCAGGAGCTGCTGCTGCGGCTCGGCCGGCCCGTGCTCGCCCGGCCGTCGGCCGGCGGCCTGTCGGCCCGCCTGGCCGTCGCCTACCCGGTCGCCCGGCGCTTCCGGACCGGGGCCACGCTCGCCATGTACGGCCTGGTCGTGTTCACCCTGGTCCTGATCGCGGTCCTCGGGGCCGTGATCGACAGCGGCATGGACCGGGCCGTGGCCGAGACCTCGGGCGGCTACGCCCTGCGGGTCGACTACAACCCCTCGGGGCCGGGCGCCGACCCGTCGGCCCGGCTGAGCGGCGGCCGTTTCGCCGGCCGGGTCGCCGGGGTCGCGCCCCTGCGGACCGCCGAGGCCCGGGTGCTGGGCGTGCCCGGCGCCACCAAGCCGATCCCGGCCACGGCCGTCGGGGCCACCCCGGCCCTGGCCGAGCACGGCCTGTTCCCCCTGGAGGCCCGGCTGGACCGCCTCGGCGCCGACGACCGGGCGGTGTGGCGGACCGTGCTCACCGACCCCCGCTACATCGTCCTCGACCAGTACCTGGGCCAGGAGGACGGCGGCATGGCGGCGGTCACCTACCGGCCCGGCGACACCCTGACCCTGGTCGACCCCGGCACCGGCCGCCGCGAGCCCAAGACCGTCGCCGGGATCCTCTCCGACACCACCGCCTTCTGGGCCGCCGGCAGCGACGGCCGGACCGGCGCCCCCCTGGTCATGGCGGCCGAGGGCGTCCGCGAGCAGTTCGGCTCACGGTCGCGGGCGGCCGCGGCCCTGGTGGCCCTGGCCCCAGGCACCGACGACCAGGCGGTGGCCGCCGACCTCCAGGGCGAGTTCCTGCCCCAGGGGCTGGTCGCGACCCGGATGCGCCACCTGATCGAGCAGAACTACGCCGCCAACCGCTCCTTCTTCCAGCTCCTCCAGGGCTTCCTGGCCCTCGGGCTGGTGGTCGGGGTGGCCGGCCTCGGTGTGGTGATGGTCCGGGCCGTCCGCGAGCGCCGCCGCACCGTCGGGGTCCTGCGGGCCCTCGGGTTCCCGGCCCGGGTGGTGCGGCGGGCGTTCCTGCTCGAGAGCTCGTTCGTGGCCCTCGAGGGGATCCTGCTCGGCACCGGCCTGTCGATCGTCACCAGCTACCTGCTGTTCCGCAACGACGACGACCTCCAGCAGGCCGGCGGGCCGTTCCCGATCCCCTGGATGAACATCGCCCTGCTGGTCGCGGCCACCGCCGCCGCCTCCCTGGCCGCCACCGCCTGGCCGGCCCGCCAGGCCGCCCGCATCCGCCCGGCGGTCGCCCTGCGGATCGCCGACTAGGGCGCCGGGCGGGCGGTCACGACCAGGTTGTCCAGGTAGTGGCCGCTCGCCCGGTCGAACGTGCCGCCGCAGGTGACCAGGCGCAGCACCGGGAACGGCGCCGGGCCGAAGACGGCCTCGGTGGGGAACTCGGCCTTGGGGTAGCGGGCGGTGCCGGTGACCGCGAAGGCCAGCCAGCCACCGTCGGCCCGCTGCACCCGGACGACGTCGCCGGGGCGCAGGTCGCCGAGCCGGTAGAAGACAGCCGGCCCGGTCTTGGAGTCGATGTGGCCGGCGATCACCGCCGGGCCGTCCTGGCCGGGCATGGGCCCGCCGGTGAACCAGCCCGCCAGGTCGTCGTCGCGGGGCACCTCCATGGTCCCGTCGGCGGCCAGGCCGAGGCGGACCAGCCGGCTGGAGACCCCGATGGCCGGGATCTCGACCCGGACCGGCGGCGACGGCCGCCGCGACGGCCGGGTCGCCGCGGCCGCCGCCCGCTCGGTGGTCGCGGCCGGGGCCGGGACCGCGGTGGTGGCGGGTGCGGGGGACGGGGAAGCCCCGGGGCGCGCGGGGGAGCCCCCGCACGCCCCGAGGACCAGGGCCAGCGTCAGCCAGGCCAGCCCGGCGGCGACCCGTCGGTCAGCCGGCACGCCGGCGCAGCGCCACGCTGGCCGCGATCCCGGCCGCCAGCACGGCCGTGCCGGTCAGGACCAGGCTGAACCCGGGGCTGCCGGTCTCGGCGGGGGCGGTCCCGCCGGCGCCGGTGGCCACGCCGCCGCTGGGCATCTGGCCCATGCCGGTGGCGTCGACGATCGGCAGCAGGCGGACGTCCTTGCCGGCTCCGCCGATGGCCGCGACCGTGTAGATGGTGCCCGCCTTGACCGGCAGGCTGGCCTCGAGCAGCACGTCGTCCTTGCCGGCCGCCTTGACCTGGATCGGGTAGGTGGCCGGGTCGACCTCGGCGTAGTCGGTGGCCGAGGGGAACTTCGCCCCCTCGAACAGGGTCGGCCCGCCCTTGACGGCGACGTCGACCGCCGGGACCTCGGGGGCGGCGTGGATGACCCGGACCTTGGCCTTGCCCGAGGCGGGGGCGCCGAGGTCGTCGGGGAAGATCTTGCCCTCGATGTCGGCCAGGGCCCCGACGGCGGCCACGGTGTAGGCGGCGCCCGCCTTGACCTGGGCGGTGGCCTTGATCACGGGGTCGGAGGAGGCGGCCGCCCCGGCCGGTCGCACGGCCAGGTCGTGGGAGCCGGCCGGGACCTCCAGGTACTTGGAGACGGCCGGGTACTTCACGCCCGACAGGACCTTGTTGCCGTCGACGTAGACGTCCACCGCGGGGGCGTCGGGGGAGAAATGGGCCACCCGGACCATGGCCGGCGACCCCTGGGCGCCGGCGGCGGCGGGCAGGGCGAGCAGGCTGGCGGCGCACAGGGCCAGGACCAGGCCGGCGCGCCGCGGCAGCGAACGGGGGGACATGCGGGCTCCCTTCGGAGGCTTTGGGTGCGATCTGCACCTGACGCCCTGGTTCGAGGGGGGATCGCCGGCGGTTGCAGGAAACCGCCGGACGTGCCGGCGCGAAGAGCCGGGCATGGAGCTGCAGGCGATGACCGTGCTGGGGACCCGGCTGGCCCAGGGCGACCCGCGCGCCGTCGACGACTGCTACCAGACCCTGGGGCCGCGGGTGCTGTCGTACCTGCGCGGGCTGGTCCCCTACGACGAGGCCGAGGACGTGCTCCAGCGGGTCTTCTTCGAGCTGTGGCGCGGCCGCGACCGCTTCGACCCCGACCGCAGCCTGGAGGCGTGGGTGTTTACCATCGCCCGCCGCCGGGCCATCGACCACCTGCGCCGCCCCCAGCACCTGACCGTGCCCATCGACCTGGTCCGCGACCTGTCCGACAGCGACGGGCGCGAGACCGCCGACAGCCTGGCCTGGGCGGGGGAGGTGCGCCGCTGCCTGGACCGGCTCCCGGCCGAGCAGCGGCAGGTGCTGGAGCTGGCGTACTTCGGCGGCCGCACCCAGGCCGAGATCGCCCGGCAGCTCGACCTGCCACTGGGTACCGTGAAGGCGCGAATGTTCAGGGGGCTGCGCCGGATGGGACACGGCATGGGGATCAGGCGGGCATGAGCGAGCACCCGTACGAGGAGCTGCCCGGGCTGCTGTTCGGGGAGCTCAACCGGGCCGAGGTCAGCCTCGTCAGCGACCACCTGGCCGGCTGCGACGACTGCCGCCGGGAGCTGGCCGTGCTCGCCGCCACCTCGGCGTCCCTGCGCGCCACCGCCCGCCACGCCGAGCTGGTCCCGGCGGGCGTGCTCCAGCCGGGCCCGGGCGCGGCCCCCGACCCGGTCCCGGCCGGGACCGCGGCCCGGGCGCCCCGGGCGGGGCGGCGGCGGGTGCCGCTCCTCGGGCTGGCCGCCGCCCTGCTCGTCGCCGTGGTCGCGGCGGTGGTGCTGTGGACCGTCGGGCCGCTGCGCCCCGGCGGGCCCGAGCGCACGGTCCCCCTGGCCGGAGTCGGCGCGGTCGCGGCCAGCGGCCGGGCCAGCATGGCCGGCGCCGGCCCCGACCGCCGGATGACCGTGACCGCCAGCGGCCTGCCCGCCCTCGGCCCCGGCCAGTTCTACGAGGTGTGGCTGCTCGACCCCGACGCCGGCACCGTCTTCGCGGTCGGCGTCCTGCCCCCCGCCGGCCAGGGCCACTTCACCCTGCCCGCCTCGGTGGTCGGCCGCTACCAGGCGGTCGACGTCAGCCTGGAGGCCGACGACGGCGACCCCGCCCACTCCAAGCGCAGCCTCCTGCGCGGCCGCTACGCCTGACCCCGGGGTCAGCGGGACTCGTCGCGGAGGACGGTCTCGATCTCGGTGACCAGGTCGTCGTCGGTGAGCTTGCCGCCGGCGTCGAGGCGGGCCTGGACCACGGCGAGGATGCGGTTGGCGAGCAGGGCGAGCTCGCCGGGCTCGTCGAACTGGACCGGGGTGAGGGTCTCGTGCGGGTCCGGGGCGGGCTCGTCGCCCTCGGGGCGGGGCTCGACCGGCCGCACCGGCAGGGGGGTCGCGGGAGGGGGCAGCTCCTGGCGGCCCTCGCCGAGGGCGCCGAGCTGGCGGCGCCAGGCCCCGAAGCTGGACTGCTCGATCGAGAACGCCGAGGCGCCGGCGTGCTCGGCCACCCCCAGGCGGGCGCTGTCGACCCAGCTCGGGTCGGCGTCGGGGAAGGTGGCCACGTGGATCGGCTTGCCGGCCATGTCCTCGACCACCGGGCTGCCTTCGCGGACCAGCAGCTGGCGCTGGGCCGGGGTGCACACCTGGGGGAGGCCGAAGTCGAAGGCGTCCACGCAGGCGTCCCAGGGGACGGCCGCCTGCTCGGCCTCGGCCCGGGTCGGCCAGGTCGAGAAGCCCAGGGCGGCGATCGGCTCGCGGTGGCGCAGCCGGGCCGCGAACGCCGCCACCTGGGCCGGCGGCGTGTGCGGGCCGACCTCGACGATGTAGACCCGCTGGCCGGGGGCGATCGTGGTCAGGGCGTCGGCGCAGGCCACCCCGTCGGCGCTGTGCGGCGGGCCCAGCCAGGACCAGGGGATCACCGACGGCCCGCGCGCCCGCATCCAGGCGCGGAAGTTGTCGGCGTAGCTGAAGCCGGAGCGGGCGGTGCCGCTGGTGCCGCTGGCGCAGCGGACGAAGACCGCCTCCAGGCCGAAGATCGACCTGGGCTCGCCGTGCCAGACCCACGCGGCCGTTCTCGGAAGGGTCAACCGGGCCGCCATCAATCGCCTCCACGCCGCCGCCCGTCCGGACCCGATCATCCTACGGAACTGACGGCGGGCCGGCCCGGAGGCCGGCCCGCACGGGTGCTGCCGTTCAGCGGGTGGCCCCATCGTGGACCCTCCGCTTGGCGCTGCTCGGTCAGCGGCTGGGCCCTTGAGTGGTGCGAGGCTCGCCGGCGGCGGTCATGGTCTGGAGCACCTGCTCCACGCCCTGCGCGGGATAACGGCGGTGCCCCCCCGGCGTCAGGATGCTCGGCAGCTTGCCCGCCTGGGCCCATGCGAGGACCGTACGGGCGCTCACCTGGAGCCGCCGCGCCACCTCGGTGGTGCGGAGC
>DASZON010000101.1:0-8606 GCA_035550755.1 Actinomycetota bacterium
ACCGAGATGTGCGGCAGGGAGGCCAGGTTGGCCAGGGCCAGCCCGTCGGCCCGGAGCCGCCCGGCCAGCTCCCCGTAGCGCATGGCCGCCGGGACCGAGACCGTGGCCGCGGCGCGGTCCACGGCCACCTCGCCCGGGAGGTCGTCCAGGACCAGCAGCTCGTCGGCGTCGGCGATGTCGTTGAAGGAGTGCCGCGACCCCAGCACCCGCAGCCGGGACGCCCCGGCGACCAGCTCCTGGACCTGCTCCAGGCTGGCCGGCCGGAGCAGCTCTCCGGCCCGGAAGGTGAGGTTGGCGGCCCAGTTGGTCTCGCGCACGGCGTCACGCTAGCCCAGCCGGCGCGGCCCGGCCAGGTGCCGGTCCGATCCGATTGACATGGCGCCGAGGATCGGTGCAGCGTGACCCCCATGCAGAGCAGGCCGCAGGCAGCAGGAGCAGGGGCCGGCCCGGCCAGTGCCGAACAGTTCCGGTTGCTGGTCGACGCCGTCAAGGACTACGCGATCTTCCTGCTCGACCCCGAGGGCCGGGTGGTCAGCTGGAACGCCGGCGCCGAGCGGATCAAGGGCTACACCGCCGAGGAGATCCTCGGCGAGCACTTCAGCCGCTTCTACGAGCCCGACGACGTCGCCGCCGGCCTCCCGGCCCGGATGCTGGCCCGGGCGGCCAGGGAGGGCCGGACCCAGGGCCGGGGCTGGCGTGTCCGCAAGGACGGCGGCCGCTTCTACGCCCAGGTGACCCTGACCGCCCTGATCGACGGCCAGGGCCGGCTCAGCGGCTACGCCAAGATCACCCAGGACGTCACCGCCGAGCGGGAGGCCGAGCGGGTCCGCCGCGAGCGCGAGTTCCAGCTCGCCGAGGCCCAGGCCGTGGCCCAGCTGGGCAGCTTCGAGTGGGCCCTGGCCGGCGACCAGGTGACCTGGAGCCCGGAGCTGTACCGGATCCTCGGCGTCGACCCCGCGTCCTACCGCGGCACCCTGGACGGGCTGCTGGCCCTGTTCCACCCCGACGACCGCGCCGAGGTCGCCGCCACCCTGCGCCGGGCGGCCACCGAGGGGACGTCGTTCCGGCTCCAGGCCCGGGTCCTGCGGCCCAGCGGCGAGGAGCGGGTCCTGTCCAGCTGGGGCAACGTCATCCGCGACGAGCAGGGCCGGCCCGCCCGGATGCTCGGGGTCTGCCAGGACGTCACCGACTGGCGCCAGCGCGAGGCGGAGCTGGTCGAGGCCCAGGCCCAGGCCGAGCTGTCGCGGCAGCTCCAGAGCGGGCTCCTGCCCAGCCTGTCCCTCCCCGACCCGTCGCTGGAGCTGCACACCCGCTACCGGCCCGGGCACGAGCGGGCCCTGCTCGGGGCCGACTTCTTCGACGCCCTGCCGCTGGCCGACGGGACGGTGGCCCTGCTGATCGGCGACGTGGCCGGCCACGGCCCGGACGAGGCGGCGGTCGGGGTGGCCCTGCGGTCGGCCTGGCGGGCGCTGGTCCTCACCGGCCACGGCCCCGAGGAGCTGCTGGACGGCCTCGACCAGGTGCTGGCCCGCAGCCGCGAGTCCGAGGAGCTGTTCGCCACCGTCTGCTGCTGCTGGATCGCCCCGGGCCGGGACCGGATCACCGTCGCCCTGGCCGGTCATCCCCCGCCGCTGCTGGCCGTGGGCGGCGAGGTCGGTGAGGTCGCGGTCCCGGCCGGGCCGGCCCTCGGCATCTTCGACGCCGGCTGGCCCTGGCCGTTCGGGGTGCTGGAGCCCGGGGACGACTGGACCCTGCTGTGCTACACCGACGGGCTGGTCGAGGGCCGCCGCCAGCCCGGCTCGGTGGAGCGGTTCGGGGCCGAGGCCCTGGTCGAGGCGGCCGCCGAGCTGCTGACCGGCCGGGCCGGGCTCGACGACGCCCTCGACCGGCTGCTCGACCTGGTCCTCGAGGCCAACGGCGGCGACCTCTCGGACGACGTGGCCATCCTGTGCCTGTCCCGGTCCCGTCCCTGCCGGCCGGTCCCGGAGGGCGACGGCCGTGGCTGACCGCACCGACCGGCGGCCGGAGTCGGCCAGGATCGCCCTGCCCCGCAGCCCGGCCAGCGTGGGCACGGCCCGCCGCTTCATCGAGGCCCGGACCGCGGCCTGGTCGTTCCCGGAGCCGGTCGGCGCACAGCTGGCGCTGATCGGCTCGGAGCTGGTCACCAACGCCGTGCTGCATGCCCGGACCGAGCTGACCCTGACCCTGGAGCTGCGTGACGGCCGGGTCCGGATCAGCGTCAAGGACCGCTCCCAGGCGCCCCCGACCCTGCGCCACTACCAGGCCGACGCCCTCACCGGACGGGGTCTCGGGGTGGTCGCCGCCCTCAGCGACAGCTGGGGAATCAGCACCGCGGCCGACGGCAAGGTCGTCTGGGCCGAGGTCGCCGCCTCCGGGAACGCCGCCGGCACCGGGGACCGGCGCCCACCCCGGGAGCTGCACCAGGCTCCCGCCGCCGCACCGGCCGCCGACGGCGAGGGGCTGCGCACCGTGCGCTTCCCGGCCGTGCCGGTGGCGGACTACCTGGACCTCCAGGCCCACAACGACGCCCTGTTCCGGGAGCTGGAGCTGATCAGCATCGAGCTGGAGCGGGGCGGGACGGACACGGTCGCCCCGCCCCTGGCCGAGCTGGTCGACCAGCTCTACTCGCGCTTCCGCGGCCAGCGCGACAGCTACCGCGACGTGGTCGCCTCCGCCCTGGCCCGCGGTGAGCCCACCGTCGACCTGGAGACCAAGGTCCCCCGGTCGGCCGCCGGCTCGGCCCGCGGCTACCTGGAGCTGCTGGAGCGGGCCGACGAGCTGTGCCGCGCCGGCGTCCTCCTCACCCCCGAGCCCCCGGCCAGGGTCAAGGACCTGCGCCGCTGGTTCGTGGAGGAGATGGTGGCCCAGCTCTAGAATGCCCCCATGGCCTCCTACACGGTGAACCAGGCGGCGGTGGCCCGGGCCCGGGAGCTGATCGACGCCCGCCACTACGTGCTCAAGAGCGACTGGGGCGACGCCCAGCCGAACGCCGCCGACGAGAACACGTTCCTCGAGTCCCACTCCTGGGACGACTACGCCCTCTGGCACCTCGGCCTCACCGACGGCGCCAGCGACGGGACCAAGGCCCGCTACGCCTTCGTCTACGGCGACTTCCGCCGGATCCACCGCACCGGCCTGATCGCCTGCCAGTACCGCGCCGCCGAGTGGCGACACAAGCAGGTCGAGCTGGCCGCCCACGACCTCCTCCAGTACCTCGACGAGCTCAGCGCCTGAGGTTGGGGGCCGCCGGTCAGCGCACCTTGCCTCGGCCGGCGATGGGGAGCTCGCACTCCACCCGGTCGCCGCGGACGCCGTAGGCCAGGTCGAACAGGTTCACGCAGGTGCAGGCGTGGCTGGGCAGGAGCTGGAGGCGGTCGCCGATGCGGAGGTCGCCGGCGCCCGAGCGGTGGCCGACGCCGTGCTCCTCGCTGAGGAAGTCCATGTGGAGGCCGGGCCGGCCGGCGACCACCACCCAGTCGGGGACGGTGCCCATGCCGTCGGTGGTGAAGCACTTGCTGCCGGCGTCGACCACGAACCGCTGGCCGGACGGGCGGGCGACCACCGTGGCCAGCACCCGGACCGCCACCCGGTCCTCGGTGGCAACGCCCAGGCGGACCATGGTGGCGTCGTTGAGGGCGTAGGTGCCGGGGCGGATCTCGGTGACGCCCTCGACGAAGGCGCCGATCCGGGCCGTCGGGGTCGACCCGACGCTGATCTCGCGCAGCTCGACCCCGGCGCGCCGGCACAGCGCCGCCGTCTCGACCAGGTCCAGGACCTCCCGCTCGGCCAGCAGGCGGAGCTCGTCCCGGTCGCGGGCCCGGTAGGCGTGGCCGGCGTGGGTGAGCAGCCCGACCACCTCGACCCCGGGGACGCGGGCGACCCGGCCGACCAGCTCGGCGGTGGGCGGGCCGGGCGGCCGCCCCAGCCGGTGCAGGCCGGTGTCGACCTCGACCAGGACCTCGACGTCGCGGCCCAGCCGGGCCCCGACCCGGCCGAGGCCCTCGGCCACCTCGACCGAGTCCAGGCTCACCCGCACCCGGGCCCGCTCCAGCAGCTCGCCCAGGCGGCGCAGCTTGTCCTCCCCGACCAGCGGGAAGGCGACCAGCAGGTCGTCGAGCCCGGCGTCGGCCATGACCTCGGCCTCGCCGAGCTTGGCGCAGGTGATCCCGGCCGCCCCCGCCGCCACCTGCATGCGGGCGATCTCGGGGGACTTGTGGGTCTTGGTGTGGGGCCGCAGCCCGACCCCGGCCCGGCCGGCCACCGCGGCCATCTCGGCCAGGTTGGCCTCCAGGGCGTCCAGGTCGATCAGCAGGGCCGGCGTGTCCAGCTCGGCCAGGGCCGCGCCGGCCGCGCTCAACTGGAGGCCGCCGCCGGCTGGGATCGGGTGCGGATCACCTGGCCGGTGTCGCGGTCGAAGAAGTGGAACCGTTCCGGGTTGACCGACAGCCGCACCCGGGAGCCGATCCGGGCGGCCGTCCGGGCGTCGACGGCGGCGGTGAACACGCTCGTCCCCTCGGCCGCGACCAGCGGGATCGGCGTCCCGGCCTCGGGGTCCTCGTCGACCCCCTCGACGATCACCGGCGGCGCCTCAACGGTGAACAGCACGTGCGCCTCCGAGCCCAGGTCCTCGACCACGTCGGCGGTGACCTCGATGACCGGGAGCCGCTCGTCGCGCCAGACGTCGGCGTCCTCGAAGTCGGAGGGGCGGATGCCCACGATCACCGTCCGGCCCGACCAGGCGTCCAGGTCGGCCCCGGCCGGGACCGGCAGGCGGTGGCCGCCGGCCTCCAGCTTGTCGCCGGCCACGGCCGCCTCGACCAGGTTCATGGTCGGCGAGCCGATGAACCCGGCCACGAACAGGTTGGCCGGGTTGTGGAACAGCACCTGGGGGGTGTCGACCTGCTGGAGGACGCCGTCGCGGACCACCGCCACCCGCGTCCCCAGGGTCATGGCCTCGACCTGGTCGTGGGTGACGTAGACGATGGTGGTGCCGAGCTGCTTGTGGAGGCGGGCCAGCTCGGCCCGCATCTGGACCCGCAGCTTGGCGTCCAGGTTGGAGAGCGGCTCGTCCATCAGGAAGGCCTGGGGCTCGCGGACCATGGCCCGGCCGATGGCCACCCGCTGGCGCTGGCCGCCGGACAGCTCGGCCGGCTTGCGGGCCAGGTGGTCGAGCAGGGCGAGCACCTGGGCGGCGTCGTCGACCCGCTGCCTGACCAGTGACCTGGGGGTGCGGCGGAGCCGCATGCCGAAGCCGATGTTCTGCTCCACGGTCATGTGCGGGTACAGGGCGTAGTTCTGGAAGACCATGGCGATGTCACGGTCCTTGGGCTTGTCGTCGGTGACCACCCGGTCGCCGATGCTGATCTCGCCGTTGGTCACGTCGTCCAGGCCGGCGATCATCCGCAGGATGGTCGTCTTGCCGCAGCCCGACGGCCCGACCAGGACCATGAACTCGCCGTTCTCGATCTCCAGGGACACGTCGCGCACGGCCTGGACCCCGCCGGGGAACTCCTTGGTCACGTGCTCGAGGACGATCCTGCCCATTGCTCCTCCTCAGCTGGTCGAGGCCCCGACGGGTCGCAGTGCGCGAAGCCGCTCGGCGGTGAGCGTGGCACGAAGCCGATCGGCGGCTCCAGGGGGCGCGCCGAGCCGGTCCAGGCCGAGCAGGGCCGCCCCCAGGACCGGCGGGGCGGTCACCTGGGTCAGGCGGGCCCGGGGGGCCAGCTGGCGGATGCCGGCGCCGATCCGCTCGAGGAAGACCGGGCCGCAGCCCGCGAACAGGCCGCCGCCGCAGGCCACCTCCACGTCGGTGCCGGCCAGGCCGAGCCGGCCGATGGCGGCGCCGGCCATGGCCACCACCTCGGCGACCTGCCGGTCGACGATGGCCGCGGCGGCCGGGTCGCCCGCCTCGGCCTCGGCGAACACCAGCGGGACCAGCTCCAGGGCCCGCCGCCGGTCGACCCGCCCCTGGAACATCGCCTCGACCAGGGCCAGGGCCGAGCCCAGGCCGAAGTGGCCGGGGACCACCCGGGTCAGGGACGTCCGCGGCCCGCGGCCGTCCTCGCCCCGCAGGGCCGCCCCGACCGCGGCCATGCCGACGTCGCGGCCACCGCCCCAGTCGCCCGACAGCTCGCCCAGGGCCGGGAAGCGGACCTCGCGGCCGTCGGGGGCCACCCCGACGCAGTTGATGCCGGCCCCGAGCACCACTCCGACCCCCCAGGGCCGCTCGCTGCCGGCCCGGAGCACGGCGAAGACGTCGTTGTGGAGCAGCACCTGGCCGGCCCAGCGGCGGCCGGCCACGGCCGGCCCCAGGGCCCGGTCGTCGGCCGGCAGGTCGAGGCCGGCCAGGCACCACACCCCGACATCGGCCAGGGGCCGCCCGTCGGAGGGCAGGCCGGCGTCGTCGCAGGCGGCGGCGGTCAGCTCCTCCAGGGTGTCCATGGCCGCCGACACGCCCAGGTGGTGGTGGGAGCTCCCGGGGCCGCGGGCGGCCCCGAGCAGGTCGCCGGCCGCGCCGACCACAGCCACGTCGGTCTTGGAGTTGCCGCCGTCGACGGCCAGCACCGCCGGGGATGTAGGGTAAGAAAACTTTCCTAACCTACTCATGGTCGCTGCACAATAGCAGCCGCCAGGGACCGGAGGAAGGGGCGACCCGTGGGCCTGAAGATCGCCGTGGTCGGGGGCGGCAGCACCTACACCCCGGAGCTGGTCGAGGGGCTGGCCACCAGGGAGGACCGCCTCCCGGTGGACGAGCTGGTGCTGTTCGACGTCGACGACGAGCGCCTGGAGGTGGTGGGCGGGCTGGCCGGGCGCATGCTCGCCCGGGCCGGCTGGGGCGGCCGCCTTCACCGCACCCGGCAGCGCGAGGAGGCTGTCGACGGGGCCGACTTCGTGGTCGTGCAGCTGCGGGTCGGCGGCCAGGCCATGCGCCTGGTCGACGAGACGCTCCCCCTCGAGTTCGGCTGTGTCGGCCAGGAGACGACCGGGCCCGGCGGGTTCGCCAAGGCCCTGCGGACGGTGCCGGTGGTGCTGGACCTGGCCGAGGAGACGGCCCGCCGCGGCGCCCCCGGGGCCTGGTTCGTGGACTTCACCAACCCGGTCGGGATCGTCACCCAGGCCCTGCTCGACCGGGGCCACCGGGCGGTCGGGCTGTGCAACTCGGCGATCGGCTTCCAGCGCCGCTTCGCCGCCCTGCTCGGGGTGGCCCCCGACCGGGTCGAGCTGGAGCACGTCGGCCTCAACCACCTGACCTGGGAGCGGGCGGTCCGCGTCGACGGCGCCGACCGTCTCGGTGAGCTGCTGGCCGGCCGTGGCGAGGCGCTGGCCGCCGACCTCGGCCTGCCGCTGGCCCTGCTGCGCGACCTGGGGGTCGTCCCCTCGACCTACCTGCGCTACTACTACGCCACCGCCGAGGTGCTGGACGAGCAGCGGCGCCGCCCGTCGCGGGCCGAGCAGGTGGCCGAGATCGAGCGGGAGCTGCTGGAGCTGTACCGCGACCCCGCCCTCGACACCAAGCCCGAGCTGCTGGAGCGCCGGGGCGGGGCCTTCTACAGCGAGGCCGCGGCCGCCCTGATCGCCTCCCTGCACGCCGGCACCGGCGACGTCCAGGTGGTCGACACCCGCAACGACGGCGCCCTGCCCGGCCTGCCCGACGACGCCGTGGTCGAGCTCCCGGCCCGGATCGACGCCGGCGGCGCCCACCCCCTCCCCCAGGCCCCGCTCGCCCCCGAGCTGCTGGGCCTGGTCCAGCAGGCCAAGGCCTACGAGCGCCTGGCCGTGGAGGCGGCCGTCACCGGCGACCGGGTGGTGGCCCGCAAGGCCCTGCTGGCCAACCCGCTGGTCGGCGACTACCGGGTGGCCGCCCCCCTGCTCGAGGCCCTGCTGGAGGCCAGCCGCCCCTACCTGCCGAGGTTCTTCCCCGCCTGAGGAGAGTGTGGAGAGCCGTGCCTGAGGAGGGTGTGGAGAGCCGTGCCTGAGAGGGTGTGGACAGCCGTTCGTGACGCTTCCGGCTGTGGGCTACCCTCCCGGTAGGGGCCCCGCCGAGCGGCGGTTGCGGGTCAGGCGCGCCCGGCCAGCTCGGCGGCGTGGCGCTGGACCTTGGCCAGGGCGGTGACGGCGTCCTCGACGCCCCGCCGCCCGGCCCGGAAGACGTTCTCGTCCAGGTACACGGTGCGGCGCAGGGCGGCGTCCTCGGCAACCGGGAACGACATCCGGGCCGGGTCCAGCCGGTCGGCGTGCTCGACCGCCACCGGCAGCCGCGACAGCCCCGGCTGGAACAGGTCGTAGCGGCTCATCGGCTGGTAGCCCTCCCAGGCACCGACCCCCTCGGCCTCCAGGGCCTCGCACACGGCCAGGTTGGTCGCCCCGGCGAACGCCTCGGGGTCGATCAGCACGATGTAGCGGTAGAAGCTCCAGCGGGTGATCCGGGGATCGGGCGGGAGCAACCGCACCCCCGGGACCTGGGCGGCCAGCTCCTGGAACCACCCGGCCGCCTCGGCCCGCTGGGCCTGCTGGGCCGGCAGCCGCTCCAGGGCCCGCAGCAGCAGGGCCGCCTGCAGCTCGCCCAGGCGGTAGTTGGCCCCGAA
>DASZON010000102.1:0-4104 GCA_035550755.1 Actinomycetota bacterium
ACGACCTCGATGGACGCGCCCACCTTGGTCAGGTCGGCGGTGCTGCCGCTGACCCAGCCGTCGGCCAGCCGGCCGGCGCGCCGCAGGGCCGGCTTGGCCGTGCCGCCGAGCAGCAGGGGCGGATGGGGCCGCTGGACCGGCCTGGGGGCCATGCGGGCGGGCGGGAGCCGGTAGAACTCGCCCTGGTAGGCCGCCACCGGCTCGGTCCACAGGGCCCGGAGGGCGGCCACGAACTCGTCGGCCCTGGCCCCCCGCCGCTCGAACGGCACCCCGACCGCCTCGTACTCGGTCCTCGACCAGCCGATCCCCAGCCCGACGTCGAGGCGGCCCTCGCAGACGATGTCCAGGGTGGCCAGCTGCTTGGCCAGCAGGACCGGCGAGAACAAGGGCACGATCAGCACCGCCGTGCCCAGCCGGATCCGGCGGGTCTGGCCGGCCAGGAAGGCCAGGGGGACGATCGCGTCCTGCACCTGCTGGTAGAAGGGCGCCCCCGAGCGCTCATCGGGCACCTCGGGCACGACCAGCCGCTGGAAGGTCCACAGCGACCGGTAGCCGAGCTCCTCGGCCCGCCGCGCCACCCGCAGCTGGTTCCCGGGCGTCGCCCAGGCCCCGGCCACCGGCACCCCGAACCCCAGCTCCATGGCCGCTCCTCCCACTCGGTCGGGCACCAGCCTATCCGAGCACCGCCGCCGGCCACCTGCGATCATGGGCGCGGGCCCATGAGCAAACCGAGCATCCTGACGGTCGACGACAACCCGCTGGTCGCGGCGGCCATCTCCCGCGACCTGGCCAGCCGGTACGGCGCCGACTACCGCGTCGTCCAGGCCGCCTCGGGAGCCGAGGCGCTGGTCGCGCTGACCCGGCTCGCCCTCCGCGACCAGCCGGTGGCGCTGATCGCCGCCGACCAGCGGATGCCGCAGATGACCGGCATCGAGCTGTTCTCCCAGGCGCGCGCCCACGCCCCCGGCGCCAAGCTCCTGCTGCTCACCGCCTACGCCGACACCGAGGTGGCCATCGAGGCGATCAACGACATCGGCCTCGACTACTACCTGCTCAAGCCGTGGGACCCGCCCGAGGAACGGCTGTACCCGGTGGTCGACGACCTGCTCGGCGACTGGCGGCGGGCCAACCCGGACCTGACCTCCGAGGTGCGGGTGGTCGGGCACCGGTGGTCGGACCGCGGCCACGACATCAAGCTGTTCCTGGCCCGCAACCACGTGCCCTACCGCTGGTACGACATCGAGCGGGACGCCGAGGCCCAGCGCCTGCTCGCCCTCGCCCAGGCGGCGCCGTCCGACCTCCCGCTGGTGCTGGTCCCCGACGGCGCCGCCCTCCGGGCGCCGTCGACCCTCGACCTGGCGGCCTCGCTGGGCCTGCACACCTCGGCCAGCCAGACCCTGTACGACGTGTGCATCGTCGGCGGCGGGCCGGCCGGCCTGGCCGCGGCCGTGTACGGGGCCTCGGAGGGGCTGCGCACGGTCATCGTGGAGCGGGAGGCCCCAGGGGGCCAGGCCGGCCAGAGCGCGGCCATCGAGAACTACCTGGGCTTCCCGAAGGGCCTAAGTGGGGCCGACCTCGCCTACCGGGCCATCGCCCAGGTGTCCCGCTTCGGCGCCGAGATGATCGTCGCCCGCGACGTCGTCGGCTTCGAGGCCCGCGGTCCCGTGCGGGCCGTGCTCCTGGACGGCTCGGGGGAGATCGAGGCGCGGGCCCTGGTGGTGGCGACCGGCGTCGCCTACCGGCGGCTGGCCGCGCCGGGGCTGGAGGCGCTCACCGGCCGCGGCGTCTACTACGGCGTCAACGCCGGCGAGGCGAGCCAGGTCCAGGGCGACGAGGTCTACGTCGTCGGGGCGGCCAACTCGGCCGGCCAGGCCGCGCTCAACCTGTCCCGCTTCGCCAAGCGGGTGGTCCTGGTCGTCCGGGCGGGCACCCTCGCCGACACGATGTCCAGGTACCTGGTGGAACGGATCACGGCCACGCCCACCATCGCCGTCCGCCACCGCAGCGAGGTGGTGTCGGGGCGGGGCGACGGCCATCTGGAGGCGCTCACCATCGCCGACCGGGCCGCCGGGACCACCGAGGAGGTCGCCGCCAGCTGGCTGTTCGTGTTCATCGGCGCCTCCCCGCGCACCGAGTGGCTCGGCGCCGACGTCGTCCGCGACGCCAAGGGGTTCCTGGTCACCGGCCTGGACCTGGCCTCGCCGGCGTCCGCCCGGGGGTGGCCGCTGGCGCGGGCGCCGTTCGCCCTGGAGACGAGCGTCCCCGGCGTCTTCGCCGCCGGCGACGTCCGGCTCGACTCGATGAAGCGGGTCGCGTCGGCCGTCGGCGAGGGGGCCATGTCGATCTATCTCGTCCACCGCTACCTGGCCACCGTCTGATGCGCGCCGAGGACCTCCGCCCCCTGCCGATCTTCGAGGGCCTGACCGACGGGCAGCTGACCGAGCTGGCCGAGGCCGGCACCGAGGTGCCCGTCGAGCCCGGGAAGGAGCTGTTCCGCGAGGGCGAGCCGGCCGACTTCTGGTGGGTGCTGGTCTCCGGCGCCATCGACCTCGTCCGCCACGTCGGCCGCGAGGACACGGTGGTGGCGAGGATGGACGTGCCCGGCCGCTGGGCCGGCGGGTTCCGGGCCTGGGACGAGCACGGCGTCTACCTCGCGACCGGCCGGGGCGAGACCGGCGGCCGGGTGCTGCGGGTGCCGGCCCGGGTGCTCCGGGCGCGGTCCGAGGCCTGGTTCCCGTTCGGCGGGCACCTCATCCAGGGCCTCTACCACACCGCCCGCTCCATCGAGTCGACCGCCCGCCAGCGCGAGTCGCTGGTCACCCTGGGAACGCTCGCCGCCGGCCTGGCCCACGAGATCAACAACCCGGCGTCCGCCGCCGTCCGGGCGGTCGACGCCCTCGACGGGGCCTGCGCGGCCCTGGTGGCGGCCGTCGGCCGGCTGGCCCGCGACGAGCTCCCGGCCGGCCGGTTCGCCGCCCTGGAGGCGCTGCGCGCGGAGGCGGCGCCGCCGGGCCCGGACCTGGACCCGCTGGCCCGGGCCGACCGCGAGCAGGAGCTCACATCCTGGCTCTCGCGCCGCGGCGTCGAGCGCCCATGGGCCCTGGCCCCGGCGCTCGCCACCGCCGGCGTCGACCTCGCCTGGTGCGAGCGGGCCGCCGCCCTCCTGGACGGACCGGCCCTGGAGCCGGGCCTGGAGTGGACGGCCAGCGCCTTCTCGGTGGCCGCGCTGCTGGGGGAGATGAAGGCGTCGACCCGGCACATCTCTGAGCTGGTGGCCGCCGTCCGGTCCTACTCGCAGATGGACCGCGCGGCCATGCAGGCGGTCGACGTGACCGAGGGGCTGGAGAGCACCCTGGTGATGCTCGGCCACAAGCTGCGCGACGGGGTCACGGTGGTGCGCGAGTACGGCGCCGGCGTCCCCCGGATCGAGGCCTACCCCGGCGAGCTCAACCAGGTGTGGACCAACCTGATCGACAACGCCGTCGACGCCATGGGCGGCGCCGGCACGCTGCGGCTGGCCACGCGGGCCGAGGGCGCCAGCGTGGTCGTGGAGGTCGGCGACACCGGCCCGGGGATGCCCACCGAGGTGGCCGCCCGCGCCTTCGACGCCTTCTTCACCACCAAGGACGTGGGCGCCGGGATCGGCCTCGGCCTGGACATCGCCCGGCGGATCGTGGTCGAGCGCCACGGCGGCGCCATCGCCATCGTCCCCCGCCCCGGCGAGACCGTCCTGCGGGTCACGCTGCCCGTCCGGGCCTAGCGACGGCCCTCTCGGGCCCAGGGGTGACCGTCACGGGTAGGTGTCACAATTCGAACGTATGTTCGGTAGAGACGGTAGTATCGCTCTAGGCAGAAGAACGGAAGGAGCTCGTACGTGAGCGACAACCAGGTCACCCTCACCGGCAACCTCACCGACGACCCGGAGCTGCGCTTCACCCCCAACGGGGTGGCCGTGGCCAACTTCCGGCTCGCGGTCGACCAGCGCGTCTGGGACACCGACGGGTGGAAGGACGGCGAGTCGTCCTACTTCCGCGTCAACGTCTGGCGCGACCAGGCCGAGTACGTCAGCCGGAGCCTGCACAAGGGGGCCAGGTGCGTGGTCGT
>DASZON010000103.1:0-12544 GCA_035550755.1 Actinomycetota bacterium
CCACCGGCAGGTCCAGGAGGGCGGCTGGCAACTGGCCCGCGGACCCGATGGGTGCTGCACCGCCACCCCACCCCACCGACGACAGCGTTCCGCCTGACCGCATCCCGGCGGAGCATCCAGGCCACCGTGCCAGGTACCTGCATGGGGCCCAACCGGCCCTCGACCACCATGCCAGGTGAACCGCACAGGCCCACGCAGGCCTGACGACCGTGCCAGATACTCGTATGGGCCCGAATACCCCCCGGACCACCGTCCCGGGGGACCGGCATGGGACCCGAACGACCCCGCCCACCGTGCCCGGCGCCTGCATGGGGCCCATATGACCCCCAACCCCGACCCCGCCAGCCACACAGCGCCCAAACCCCGCGAGACCGGCCGCGCGGGACCGGCTCCAGCGGCTACGCCTGCTCGACCAGGTTATCGACCGGCTGGTCGCGCTGCAGGGCCTCGAACAACGCCAGGGCCTTGTCGCGGTCCCATTGCAGGACCGAACCGGCGCCGGGGACGCTGGCGCTGCCGGCGATCGGGACGGTGGTGGCGATCCCGCCGCCGTTGCCGATCGAGCGCATGGCGAAGGGGAACCGGACCAGGTTCCAGAAGTGAGCGGCCTTGTCCACGGCGACGGCGTCGGTGCCGGCGGTCAGCAGGGGGACGCTGCGGAAGGGGTTGAGCACGATGGCGGGGCTGGTCGACTTGTCGATCAGGGCGCCGAGGAACTCCTGCTGACGCTGGACCCGGTCGAGGTCGCCGCGGCCGCTGTGGCGGGCCCGGACGTAGGCCAGGGCGGTGCGGCTATTGGCCTGCTGGCAGCCGGCCTTGACGTTGAGGCCGGCCATGGGGTCGCGCATGGCCGTCTTGGGGCAGATCTGGACCCCGCCGACGGCGTCGACCACGCTGGCGAAGCCGTCGAAGCCGACCTCCATGTAGCGGTCGATGCGGATGCCGGTGACCCCCTCGACGGTGCGGGCCAGCAGGGTCGGCCCGCCGAAGGCGTAGGCGGCGTTGATCTTGTTGCGGCCGTGGCCGGGGATCGGCACGTAGGAGTCGCGGGGCAGGCTGACCAGCACCGGCTTGCCGGTGCCGCGGGGGATGTGCAGCAGCATCATGGTGTCGGCCCGGCGCCCGGCGGCCTGGCCGGTGCCGAGCTCGCTGCGGCGGCTCTCGTCCAGGCCCTCGCGGCTGTCGGACCCGACGATCAGCCAGTCGGCGCCCGGGGTGGCCGCCGGCCGCCCCTGGTAGTCGGTCAGGGCGTCGACCCGGTTGAGCCGGGAGTCGACCCAGACGCCCAGCCCGACCAGCAGCACGACCAGGACGAGGAGGACCACACCGATCCGCCGGCCCCAGCGGGGCTTGCGGGCCCCGTGGGGCCGCGCCCCGCCCGGCGCCTGAGGCGGACCGGCGGGCTCCCGGGGCGGCCGTGCCCGCTCGGGCGCGGGGGGTCGCACGTCGCGGACGTCGACGCCGCGGGCCGGCCGCTGGCGCATGCCCTTGGGCCGGACGCTCCAGCCCGGCGGCAGCGGCTTCTGGGGCCGCTCCCCGGCCGTTCCGGCCCGTCTGGGCCGGTCGCCGGCCCCTTCGTCGGACCAGCCGGTCATCGCTCGAACCTCCTCGTGGACTCCTCGGCCCAGCATAGTGCCCCGCCGCCGGGTCGTTGCCAGGTCGTGGCCTGCTCGTGAGCCGCACGGTCCTCGGGCCCCGAGGTGTCGAGTCCCAGCCCAGGTCGTGGCCTCCTCGTGAGCCGGCGTCGTAGAGTGCCAGCGCAGGCGTCGTCGGCGACGCCCCAGGCCAGCGGAGGTCGGAACGGTGACCCGGTTGGAGAGCGACTACTACTCGTACATGGACTTCGACCCCGAGCACACGCGCGAGGTGCTGCGTCACTACGTGCCGATGTTCGAGGACCGGAGCCCGGTGCTGGAGCTGGGGTGCGGCCGGGGCGAGTTCCTCGGGCTGCTGGACGCGGCCGGGGTCAAGGCCCAGGGGGTCGACTCCGACGAGGGCATGGTCGAGGCCGCCCGGCGCATCGGCCGGGACGTCATCTGCGCCGACGCGATCGCCTTCCTGCACGGCGACCCCGCCCCAGGGCCGTTCGAGGGCGTGTTCTGCGCCCACTTCGTCGAGCACCTCACGCCAGACCAGGTCCGGGAGCTGCTGGCCGGGGTCCGCCGGGTGCTGGCCCCCGGGGGCCGGTTCGTGGCCGTGACCCCCAACCCGGCCTGCTACGCCGTCCTCAGCCACGACTTCTGGCGCGACCCCACCCACGTCCGCTTCTACGACCTGCCGCTGCTCGAGTTCCTGTGCCGCCAGGCCGGCCTCGAGGTCGAGCAGACCGGGACCAACCCGGCCAACCACCCCGGCCCGCCGCCGGAGTACCTTGGACCCGAGCCGGTCGTCCACCCGCCCCTGGACGACCTGGTCGAGCGGGCCATGGGCAAGCTCCGGGCGAGCATGGAGCACCGCGACCACAAGGGCCGGGTCACCGCGTCCCACGACCCGGAGTGGGCGTACGAGCTGGCCCACGTGGTCAGGGTGCTGGCCGGCCGGCTGCAGGAGACGACCGAGACCCTGCGGGAGGTCCGCCGGGCCCACGACAAGCTGGTGTGGGGGCTGTACCAGAGCAACGAGACCTACGTCGTCGCCCGGGGGTGACCCCGGGCCGGAGCAACCAGGGAGCTATCGCGTTTTGAAGGTGGCGGTCTACAACCGGTTCCTGCAGTCGATGGGTGGGGGAGAGCGCCACAGCAGCATGCTCGCCCAGGTCCTGGCCGACGACGGCCACGAGGTCGACCTGGTCGGTCACAAGGACGTCGGCAAGGACCTCCTCGCCGACCATCTCGGCCTCAACCTGGGCAAGGTCAACCTCCGGATCGTCCCCGAGCGGGGCGAGTCCCAGGTGGCCCGGCTCTCGGCCGAGTACGAGCTGTTCATCAACGCCTCCTACATGAGCCGGGTCAAGGCCCAGGCCCCCCGCAACCTCTACCTCTGCTACTTCCCGACCCCCTTCGACCACGACCTGGCCGGCTGGCAGCGGCGCCTGGTCCGGGTGCTGGGCCGCCACGTCCGCCAGGCCCGGCCCGGGGTGGTCGAGTGGGGCCTCGGCTGGTTCCCGCCCGAGGGCGGCCGCCGCCGCACCTGGGTCTGGACCAGCGGCCGGGCCAGCCTCCAGCTGGCGGGCGGGCCGGCCAAGCGGGTGGTGTTCGACCTCGGCCGCCCCGGCGCCCCCGGCCCGGCCGAGGTGGTCGTCGGCCACGAGGCCGGGCCGGTCCTGGCCCGGCTGGAGGCCTCCCCGGCCGGCTTCCGCCGCCACGAGCTCGACCTGCCGCCCAGCGACGGCGACCGCGAGCTCACCTTCGAGAGCGGCAGCTTCGTGCCCGGGGGCGGCGACGAGCGCACCCTGGGGGTGGCCGTCAGCCGCCTCCACATGTCCGACGCCACCTGGGAGCCGCGGCGCTGGGCCGGCGAGCGGTTCCCGTGGCTGCTGCGCGACCCCACCGACCTGGAGTTCCTCGACCACTACGAGCGGGTGCTGGCCAACTCCCAGTACACCCGGACCTGGATCCGGCGGCTGTGGGGGGTCGACTCCGACGTGCTGTTCCCGCCCATCCGGACCAAGGACCTGCGCGCCGGCGTCAAGACCAGGAGGATCCTGACCGTCGGCCGCTTCATCGCCCCCGGCTTCGGGCACTCCAAGAAGCAGCTCGAGCTCGTCCGGGCGTTCGGCCAGATGGTCCGGGGCGGCGGGCTCGACGGCTGGGAGCTGCACGTGGTCGGCGGCTGCGAGCCCGCCCACCGGCCGTACCTGGCCCAGGTCGAGCGGGCCGCCCAGGGGCTGCCCGTGGCCATCCACGCCAACGCCCCCCGGGTCCTGGTCGAGGACCTGCTGGCCACCAGCTCGGTCTTCTGGCACGCCACCGGCCTCGGCGAGGACGAGGAGACCGCCCCCTGGGTGTTCGAGCACTTCGGCATCACCACCGTGGAGGCGATGGCCGCCGGCTGCGTGCCGGTGGTGATCGACAAGGCGGGCCAGCGCGAGATCGTCCGCCACGGCACCGACGGCTACCGCTGGACGACCCTGGCCGAGCTGGAGGCCCTGACCCGCATGGTCGCCGGTGACGAGGCCCTCCGGGCCCGGCTGGCCGCCAGCGCCGTCGAGCGGGCCGGGACCTTCTCCGAGGAGGCGTTCGCCGCCCGCTGGCGCGAGATCGCGGCCGGCCTCGGCATCGGGTAGGCGCCTGCGATGGCCGCCGGATGGGACGCCGACCGCTACCAGCGGCAGTTCGGCTTCGTCTCGGCCATGGCCGGCGACCTGGTCGACCTGCTCGACCCCCGGCCCACAGAGGTCGTCCTCGACCTGGGCTGCGGCACCGGCGAGCTGGCGGCCCGGATCCAGGGTCGGGGGGCGAGGGTGTGGGCCCTGGACGCCGACCCGGCGATGGTGGCCGCGGCCCGCGAGCGGCTCGGGGCCGGCCGGGTCGTGCTGGCCGACGGGCACGACTTCCGCCTGCCCGAACCGGTCGATGCCGTCTTCTCCAACGCCGCCCTCCACTGGATGCCCCGGCCGGCCGAGGTGATCGCCCGGGTCCGGGCCGCCGTGGCGCCGGGCGGCCGGTTCGTGGCCGAGCTGGGCGGGGCCGGCAACATCGACGCCATCCTGGAGGCGTTCGGGGCGGCCATGGCCGAGGCCGGGCTGCCCGTCCCGGCCACGCCCTGGTACTTCCCGACCGCCGGCCAGTACGCGACCCTGCTGGAGGCGGGCGGGTTCCGGGTGGCCCGGATGGAGCATTTCGCCCGCCCGACCCCGCTGGAGGGCGGCGACCACGCCCTGGCGGACTGGCTGGCCATGTTCGGCCGCTCCCTGACCGCGGCGGTCCCGCCGGACCTGCGGGCCCAGGTGGTGGCCCGGACGGGTGCGCTGGCCGCCCCGCGGCTGCACCGCGACGGCCGCTGGACGGCCGACTACTGGCGGCTGCGGTTCGTGGCCGTCGCCGGGCCCGGTCCCGGGGGTCCCGGGGGTCCCGGGACGGCGTCGCCTGCCGGGACGCCAAGGGCCGCTAAGCTTCAGCGGCAGATGAACGGACACGGAGACCGCTAGGCATGGCCCAGGTCGAGGAGGCGGCGGACGCCCGCGCGGCGGCCCAGTCGCGCGTGCGCCTGGAGCTGCTGACCGAGCTGGTCCGCAAGGACCTCAAGGTCAAGTACAAGAACTCGGCCCTCGGGTTCATCTGGTCGCTGGCCAACCCGCTGCTGTATCTGGCCGTGTTCACCCTGGTCTTCGACAAGCTGCTCAACAACGGCATCAAGGCCTTCCCGGTGCTGTTCATGGCCGGGTTCCTGGTCTGGAACTTCTTCAACCTGGCCACCCTCAGCGGCACCGGGTCGGTGGTCGGCAACGCCAACCTGGTCCGCAAGGTCCGCTTCCCCCGGGTGGTGCTGCCGCTGTCCTCGGTCGGCTTCGCCGGGGTCCACTTCGTGCTCCAGCTGGGCGTCCTGCTGATCGTGCTGGCCCTGTTCTACCGCGACGCCTTCGGCCCCCAGCTGGTCCTGCTGGTCCCGGCCCTGGCCGTGGTGACGGTCTTCGCCATCGGCATGGCCCTGCTCGCCTCGGCCCTCAACGTCCGCTACCGCGACGTCGAGCACCTGCTCGAGGTCATCCTGCTGGCCTGGTTCTGGATGACCCCGATCGTCTACCCGGTCACCTTCGTCCAGGACCGGCTGGCCGGGAACCCGTGGCTGTTCGACCTCTACATGGCCAACCCCATGACCGGGGTGGTCACGGCCATGCAGCGGGCCATCTACGTCCACCCGGTGGCCGGGGGCCGCCAGATCCTGCCGGCGGGCGGCTACGGCTTCTACCTGACCTGGCTGGGCGTGGGCGGGGCCATCGCCCTGGTGCTCCTGGCCGCCGGCTGGTGGACGTTCCGGCGCTTCCAGGCCGACTTCGCCGAGGAGCTGTGATGGCCAAGGCGACGATCCTGGCTGCCGGGGTCGGCAAGCGGTTCCTGCTCCACCACAAGCGGGCCACCAGCCTCAAGGAGCGGCTGCTGCTGCACCGCCAGTCCAGCTCCGAGGGGTTCTGGGCCCTCCAGGACGTCGACCTCGAGATCGGGGCCGGCCAGACCGTCGGCCTGATCGGGCCCAACGGCTCGGGCAAGTCGACCCTGCTCAGGGTCCTGTCGGGGATCCTCGCCCCGACCACCGGCACGGTCGAGGTCCGGGGCCGGATCGCGTCCCTGCTGGAGCTCGGGGCCGGGTTCAACGGCGAGCTCACCGGCCGCGAGAACGTCTACCTGAACGCGGCCATCCTCGGCCTGAGCCGCCGCGAGACCCACCGCTACTTCGACGACATCGTCGGCTTCGCCGAGCTCGAGCCGTTCATCGACAACCAGGTCAAGCATTACAGCTCCGGCCAGTACGTGCGCCTCGGCTTCGCCGTGGCCGTCCACGTCAGCCCCGACATCCTGCTCATCGACGAGGTCCTGGCCGTCGGCGACGAGTCGTTCCAGCGCAAGTGCCTGGACAAGATCGCCGAGTTCCAGCAGCGCGGCTGCACCATCCTGTTCGTCACCCACGCCCTCGACCTGATCCCGCGGATCTGCAGCCGCGGGGTGGTCCTGGACCACGGCCGGGTGCTCCACGACGGCGACCCGGTGGAGGCGGCCGAGCGGCTGCGCAGCCTGCTCGGCACCGGCGCCGACCAGTCGGGCCGCGGGACGGTTGCCGGCGACCGGCCCCGGGTCGCCGCGGCGCGGCTGTTCGACCCGGCCAGCGGGGCCGCCAAGGGCCACTTCCGCGGCGGGGAGGCGATGGCCATCGAGTTCGACGTCACCGCCCCGGCCGCCGGGCCGCCGGTGTCGGTGCGCATGGCCGTCACCGGCCCGGCCGACGTCCCCATGTGGGTGATGGAGTCCGACCCGCTCCACCCCGGCCCCGACGGCACCGCCACCGTCCGCTTCACCGTCAAGGAGCTGCCCCAGATCAAGGGCATCTACGCCCTGGCCGTCGCCGTCCGTGACCCCGCCGGCACTGTCACCTACGATGCCCGTCGGTTCAGCGAGGCCTTCCTGGCCGTCGGCGACACCGCCACCGGCGTCCTCGAGGTCGTCTGGACCAGCGAGCAGGTCGAACCCCCGGACGAGAACCCGGTCGAGCGTTAGGAGGCCCCTGTGCCCGTGGCCGAGCCGCTGGTGACCGTGGTGGTGCTGAACTGGAACGGCGCCCACCTGCTGGGAGACTGCCTGGACGGGCTGGCCGCCCAGGACCTGCCCGAGGGCCAGGCGGCGGTCTGGGTGGTGGACAACGCCTCCACCGACGGGTCGCTGGAGCTCCTCGCCGAGCGGTTCCCGTGGGTGCGGGTGATCGCCAACCCGAGCAACGCCGGCTTCGCCGGCGGCAACAACGTCGCCCTGCGCGAGGTCGCCACGCCGTTCGTGGCCCTGCTCAACAACGACGCCCGGCCCGAGCCGGACTGGCTGCGGCGGCTCCTGGAGCCGTTCGGCGAGCCGGGGGCCGAGCGGCTGGGGGCGGTGTCGGGCAAGATCGTGTTCCTGCCCCGGTTCCTGGCCGTGGAGCTGGCCACCCCCGGGTTCGTGCCCGGCACCCTGGACACCAGGGACCTGGGGGTGCGGATCTACCGGGTCACCGTCGACGGCACCGACGTCACCGAGCGGGTGCTGTGGGACCGGGTCGCCTACGGGCCCGAGGGGGAGGGGCCTGGCCGCTTCCGCTGGACCCGCCCGGCCGGGATGCTGCTCGTCCCCGTCGACCGGCCGGGCGGGCACCCGGCCGGGCCCGGGGGCCCCTTGCGGCTCGCCCTGCGGATCGCGGCCGAGACCACCAAGCCGGTCGAGCTGACCTGGAGCGGTGGGTCGGGCGGCGGCAAGGCCGAGCCCGAGCCGGTCGACCTGGAGGTCGAGGTCCCGGCCGGGGTGCCGCTGCTGGACGTGCTCAACAACGCCGGCAGCATGGTCTTCCGCGACGGCTACGGGGCCGACCGGGCCTACCAGGAGCTGGACCGGGGCCAGTACGAGCGGCCCGAGGAGGTGTTCGCCTTCTGCGGGGGGTCGGTCTGCTTCCGCACCGAGGCCCTCCAGCAGGCCGGGACGTTCGACGACGACTTCTTCCTCTACTACGAGGACACCGACCTGTCGTGGCGGCTGCGGGCGCTCGGCTGGCGGATCCGCTATCAGCCGGCGGCGGTGGCCCGCCACATCCACTCGGCCTCGTCGGTCGAGTGGTCGCCGCTGTTCGTGTTCCACACCGACCGCAACCGACTGCTCATGCTGACCAAGAACGCCCGCGCCGGCCTGGCCGCCCGCGAGGTCCTGCGCTACCCCCTGACCACCGCCTCCCTGGCCCTGCGCGAGGTCGCCCGGTCCCGCCACACCCGCCGCCGCCCCCCGGTCCGCCCGACCCTGCTGCGGCTGCGGGTCCTCGGGTCGTACCTGCGCCTGCTCCCGGTCATGCTGGTCCGCCGCCGCCGCATCGCCGCCCGGGCCGCGGTCGACCGCAAGCGCCTGGAGCGCTGGCTGGTGCTGCGGTGAGGGTCGGCCTCGACGCCACCCCCTTGCTGGGCCCGAGAACCGGCGTTGGACGCTACGTCGCCGGGCTGGCCGGGGCGCTGGCGTCCCTGGCCGGCCCGGAGCCCGAGGAGCTGGCCCTGGTCCCGTTCACCTGGCGGGGCACCGGCGACCTCCCGGCCGCCACCCCCGCCGGCCCCCGGGTGCGGGTCGGCCGCCGCCGCGCCCCGGCCCGGCTGCTCCAGGCCGCCTGGAGCCGCCTGCCCTGGCCGCCGGTCGAGTGGCTGGCCGGCCCGGTCGACGTCTTCCACGCCACCAACTTCACCGCCCCGCCCACCCGCCGGGCGGCCACCGTGGTCACCATCCACGACCTCACCTACCTGCGCCACCCGGAGATGGTCAGCGACGCCTCGGCCCGCTACCGCCACCTGGTCCCCCGGGCCCTCGACCGTGGCGCGCTGGTGGTCACCCCCACCGCCGCCGTCGCCGCCGAGGTCGCCGAAGCGTACGGACTGGATACCGACCGCCTGGTCGTCACCCCCCTGGGCGTCGACGACAGCTGGCGCCGGACCGCCCCGCCCGACCCGGCCTGGCTGGCCGCCCACGGCCTCCCCGGGCGCTACCTGTTGTTCGTGGGCAACCGCGAACCCCGCAAGAACCTGGGGACCCTGCTGGCGGCCTACCGCTCGCTGCTCGAGTCCCGGGTCGGGGCCGGGGCGGCGCCGGCGCCGCCCGCCGCGCCGCCGCTGGTCCTGGTCGGCCCCCCCGGCTGGGGGGAGACCCTCGACACCGCCGGCCTCCCGGCCGACGCCGTGCGAACCCCTGGCTACCTTCCCGAACCCGACCTTGCCCTGGTCGTCGCCGGCGCGGCCGCCCTGGTCGTCCCCTCCTGGTACGAGGGGTTCGGGCTGCCGGCGCTGGAGGCGCTGGCCTGCGGGACCCCCGTGGTCGCCTCCGACCTCCCCGCCCACCGGGAGGTGCTCGGCGACCAGGCCCACCTGTTCCCCCCCGGCGACCCCGCCGCCCTGGCCGCCGCCCTGGCCAAGGTCCTCGACGACCCGGGCGGCGAGCCGGCACGGGCGGCCCGGCGCACCCGGGCGGCCGGGTTCACCTGGGAGAACTGCGCCACGGCGACCCTCTCCGCCTATCGCCGGGCCCTTGAGGGGCGCCGGTGACCGCGACCCCACCCGGCGGTGGGCCCGCCGCCACCCCCGAGGAACGGGGCCCGGACCTGCGCGGGCCCCGGGTCGGGGTCGTGGCCGAGCAGCTGCTGCGGCCCGTCCCGGGCGGGGTCGGGCGGTACGTGCGGGCCCTGGCGGCGCACCTGCCGCTGGAGGCGGCGGTGGACCGGGGGGCGGTCGAGTTCCTGGTCGCCCGGCACCCGGCCGAGCGGCTGGAGGCGGCCGGGCTCCCGCCCGCCGAGACCCGGCGCCTGGCCTGGCCCGGCCGGCTGGTCACCCGGACCTGGGTGACCATGCGCCGCCCGGGGCTGCCCGGCGGGCTGCTCGACGACCTCGACCTGGTCCACGCGACCTCGGCCGCGGTCCCCCCGACCCGGGGCCGGCCGCTGGTCGCGACCGTCCACGACCTGGCCTTCCGGCACTACCCGGAGGCCTATCCGGCGGCCGGGCGCCGCTACCACGAGCGGTCGGCCCGGATCGTGGCCGACGAGGCGGCCAGGGTGCTGGTCCCCTCGGAGGCGACCGCCCGCGACCTGGCCGAGCTGTACGGGGTCGACCGGGGCCGGGTCACCATCACCCCCCTCGGAGCCGAGGTCCCGCCCGACCCGGACCGGGCCGGGGCCGAGCGGCTGCTCCACGACCTGGGCGTGCGGGGGCCGTTCCTGCTGGCCGTGGGCACCCTTGAGCCGCGCAAGAACCTGCCCCGGCTGCTCGACGCCTTCGGCGAGGCCGCCGGCGAGCTGGGTGGCCACTGGCTGGTGGTGGTGGGGCCGGTCGGGTGGGGGCCGCGGCTGCGGCCGACCTGGGACTCGGTCCGGGTCAAGCTGGCCGGGCCGGTCGGGGACCGGCTGCTGCACGCCCTCTACCAGGCGGCCGACGGCCTCGCCTACCCGAGCCTGTACGAGGGGTTCGGCCTGCCCGTGCTGGAGGCCATGGCCAACGGCACCCCGGTGCTGACCAGCGACCGCTCCAGCCTGCCCGAGGTCGCCGGGGACGCCGCCCTGCTGGTCGACCCGCTCGACCGGACGGCCATCGCCGCCGGCCTGGTCCGGCTGGCCGGCGACCAGGCCCTGCGCCGCCGGCTGGCCGAGGCCGGCCGCCGCCGCGCCGCCGGGTTCACCTGGCGGGCCACGGCCGCCGCCACCTGGGCCACCTACCGCCAGGTGGCGGAGCACGGCCGGTGACCCGGCCGCGGCGGGCGGGCCGTCCGTGACCCGGCTGCGGGTGGCGGTGGACGCCACCGCCGTGCCGGCGCGGCTCACCGGGGCCGGGATCTACGTGGCCCGGGTCCTGGCCGCCCTCGCCGCCCGCGACGACCTGGAGGTCCAGGCCTTCTGCGCCCCCGGCTCGGCCCGGGTCCTGGCCGCCCCCGGGCTGTCGCTGCGGCCGGTGCGGGCGGCCGGGGCCGGGCGGCCGGCCCGGATCGCCTGGACCCAGCTGCTGGCCGGCCGGGCCGCCCGCGGCGGCGGGGCCGATCTGCTCCACGGGGTCCACTACGAGCTGCCCCTGTGGGCCGGGCTGCCCCGGGTCGTCACCGTCCACGACCTCACCCTGGTCACCCACCCCGAGTGGCACGAGCGGGCCAAGGTCCGCTACTTCGGCTGGGCCCTGCGCCGGGCCGTGGCCGCCGCCACCCGGGTCCTGTGCGTGTCCGCCACCACCGCCGCCGACCTGGCCGACCGCCTGGACGTCGGTGCCGACCGGGTCGACGTGACCCCGCTCGGCACCGACCTGCGCCCGGCCGGCCCCGAGCAGGTCGCCGACCTGCGCCGCCGGCTCGGCCTGGACGGCCCCTACCTGCTCGGGCTGGGCACGGTCGAGCCCCGCAAGGACCTGCCGGCCCTGGTCCGCGCGTTCGCCGACCTGGCCGGCGAGCTGCCCCACCGCCTGGTCCTGGCCGGCCTGTCGGGCTGGGGGGCGGGCGAGCTGGCCGCGGCCGTGGCCGCCTCCGGGGTCGCCGACCGGATCCTCGTCCCCGGGTACGTGGCCGAGGCCGACAAGGCGGCCCTGCTCACCGGGGCCGACCTGTTCGCCTACCCGAGCCGCTACGAGGGCTTCGGCCTGCCCGTGCTCGAGGCCATGGCCTGCGGCACCCCGGTCGTCACCACCACCGGCGGGTCGCTGCCCGAGGTCGCCGGCGACGCCGCCACCCTGATCGAGCCCGGCGACACCGCCGCCCTGGCCGCGGCCATCGCCAAGCTGGCCGCCGACCCGGCCGCCCGCGAGGACGCCGCCGCCCGCGGCCGCCGCCGGGCCGCCGCGTTCACCTGGGAGCGCTGCGCCGAGCTGACCGCCGCCGCCTACGCCCGCGCCGCCGGCCGTCGGTGAATACTGGGACCTGGGACGAACCGGGAGGATCGTGCACATGGACGAGCAGCAGACCTGTGGCCGTGGCCTGGCCGAGCACTCGGTGCTGCCGGAGCGGCTGGCCGAGGTGATCGAGGCCATGGCCGACAACCTCCGGGTCCACATGCAGGCCCTGGAGCTGGACGACGAGCCGGCCCGGGAGGAGCACGCCGTCTACCTGCGCCTGGCCGAGGAGCAGCGCCAGGCGGCGGGCCGGCTGCGGGCCATCGCCGGCGAGATGGCCGCCGCCCGCGACCTGCCCATGGGCCGCCACGACCTCCAGGCCCTCACCTCCCCCGAGGTCGCCGACGCCTTCCGCCACTTCGTCGGGGCCAAGCAGGAGCTGGCGGCCACCCTCCAGGCGATGGCCGAGGAGGACGAGCGGCTGCTGGCCGCGATGATCGGCCCCGGAACGCACTAGACTGCCGGTCACCCTGGCCGGCTGTTCCGGCCCGTTCCCGTCGCGTCAGGAGACCGCCCACGTGCAAGCCGTCATCCTCGCCG
>DASZON010000104.1:0-2697 GCA_035550755.1 Actinomycetota bacterium
CGGTCATGGAGCGGCTGGGGCTGCGCCGCATCAGCATCCGCCAGGCCATGGCCGACAGCTCCTGGGCCTCGTCCACGATCACGTGCCCGAACACCCAGCCGCGGTCCTGGCGGGCCCGGTCGGCCAGGCCGGCCTGGGGGCCTCGGGACCGCCAGCGGTCGGCCAGCACCGACGGGTCGAGCCGGCTGGTGTCCGGGGCGTAGCGGGCGGCGTCGCCGATCGTGGTGCCGGCCAGGACCTCGCGGGCATAGGCCAGCTCGGCCTGGTCCCGCTCGGCCTGGCGGGCCTCGGCCCGCCGCGCCCTGGCCCCGTCGTCGCCGAGCAGCACCGCCGCCTCATCCAGCAGGGGCACGTCGGCCGGGGTCCAGGCGACCGCCGGGTCGCCGCCGGCCGGGGCCGGGCGCAGCAGCAGGTCGCGCTCGGCCGGTGCCAGGGCGGCGCCGGCCGCGGCCAGCCGCTCGGCCGAGGTGAGCAGGTCGCCGACCAGGCGCTGGGCGGTCAGCCTGGGCCAGCACCGGTCCAGGGCCGAGCGGACCGCCGGGTGGCCGGCCAGCTCGGCCCGGATCTCGTCCCGGTCCGGGTCGAGGAGCCGCTCGTCGGGGAACAGGTCGACCAGCAGCTCGTCGCCTTCCTCGTCGAAGCTGGCCTCGGGCAGGTCGCGGGTGAGGGCGGCCACCAGCTGGTCGGTGAGGGCCTCGACGACCTCCCGCCGGAAGGTCGTCCGGGCCTGGTTGTGGGCTTCGCCGGTGGCCCGGGCCCGCTCCCGGGCCCGCTCGGCGGTCGCCGGCTCCAGGACCAGGCGCTGGCCGCCGACCTCGACCACCACGGCGTCGGCCGGGACCTGCTGGCGTTCGGTGATCGCGGCGGCCAGGACCTCGACCATGCGCGGGTCGCCCTTGACCGCAGCCACCTCGAGCGGCTCGTCGGCGGTGGCGTCAACGCCCGGGAACAGGCCGCCCACCGTGGACAGGAGCACGTCGGTCTCGCCAAGGGACGGCAGGACCTGCTCGATGTAGCGCAGGAAGGTCGGGTTGGGGCCGACCACCAGCACCCCGCGGCGCGAGAGGCGCTGGCGGTGGGTGTAGAGCAGGTAGGCGGCCCGGTGCAGGGCCACGGCCGTCTTGCCGGTGCCGGGGCCGCCCTGGACGACCAGCACCCCACCGAGGCCGGAGCGGATGATCCGGTCCTGCTCCTCCTGGATGGTGGCCACGATATCGCCCATGCGGCCGGTGCGGCTGGCCGTGAGGGCGGCCAGCAGGGCGGCCTCGCCGCTGAGGCCGTCGCGTTCGGCGTCGCTGAGCGAGTCCAGGTCGAGCACGTCGTCCTCGATCCCGAGGACCTCCCGGCCCCGGGTGCGGAGATGCCGGCGGCGGACCACCCCGTCCCGGTTGGCCCAGGTGGCCCGGTAGAAGGGCTGGGCCGCGGGGGCGCGCCAGTCGACCAGCAGCGGCTCGCGGTCGTCGTCGAGCAGCCCGAGGCGGCCGATGTACAGGTGGCTGCCGTCGGCCCGGTCCAGCCGCCCGAAGCACAGGCCGTGCTCGGCCGCGGCCAGCTGGGCCAGGCGCCCGCTGTGGCGGGCCACGAACGCGTCCCGGTCCACCCGGGCCTGGAAGTTGCCGCCGCCGTCGGTCCCCATGGCCCGAGCCAGCTCGGCCTGGGTCCGATCGCGCAGGGTGTCGAGTCGCCGGTACAGCATGTCCACGTAGGCCTGTTCCCGCTCCAGCTCAGCGGCGAGATTCTGCATCCTTGACAAGGACCCCCGTTCGCGCTATGGTGGGTGCGGTGGATCGTCCGCCTGTTTTGTTTTGCTCGCACAGAGAAACGTGAGCGTACCATGGCGGCCCAGGAACGACCAGCCCCCACTGGGGGCTTTTTTCGTTCCCCGGTTCAGTCGAGGGTGGCGAACGCCCGGGACAGGATCTCCAGGCCCTCGTCGGCTTCGGCCTCGGTGACGATCAGGGGCGGGGCGATCCGCAGGACGTTGCCGTAGAGGCCGCCCTTGCCGACCAGCAGGCCGCCGCGGCGGGCCTCCTCCTGGAGCTGGGCGGCCAGGGCCGGGGCCGGGGTGCGGCTGCCCGGCTCGACCAGCTCCACGGCCAGCATCAGGCCCTTGCCGCGGACCTCGCCGACCGCCGGGCGGCCCTCGGCCAGCCGCCGCAGCCCGGCGTCGAGCCGGGCCCCGACGGCCTTGGCGTTGCCCTGGAGGTCGTGGGCGGCCAGGTAGTCGAGCACGGCCAGGGCGCCGGTGGCCACCAGCGGGTTGCCGCCGAAGGTCGAGATCGAGTTGGCCGTGATCGAGTCCATCAGCTCGGCCCGGGCCACCACCCCGCCGATCGGGAGGCCGTTGCCCAGCCCCTTGGCGAAGGTGATCGCGTCGGGCACGACCCCGTGGGCCTGGTAGCCCCAGAAGGTGTCCCCGGTCCGGCCCCAGCCGGTCTGGACCTCGTCGGACACGAACAGGATGCCGTGGTCGTCCAGGACCTCCTTCATCGCCCCGAAGAGCCCGTCGGGCGGCACCGCGAACCCGCCGACCCCCTGGATGGGCTCGGCGATCATGCACGCCACCTGCCCGGCGGTCATGGTGTCGATCACGTCCCGCAGGTCGTCCACGCAGGCGGCGATGTACTCCTTGTCGGGCAGGTCCCGGAACGGGCTGCGGAACCGGTAGCCGCCGTGGACGTAGCTGACGTTGACCGG
>DASZON010000105.1:0-6467 GCA_035550755.1 Actinomycetota bacterium
CTGGTCCCCCTCAACCCGATCTACACCGAGCAGGAGCTGGAGGGCGCCCTGGCCCGGACCGGGGCCGGGACGATCGTGGTCCTCACCCCCTTCTACGGCCGGGTCAAGGCCGTCCAGGCCCGCACCGCCCTGACCACGGTGGTCGCCACCAACATCAAGGAGTACCTGCCGCCGGTCCTGCGGGTGCTGTTCACCCTGGCCAAGGAGCGCAAGGACGGGCACCGGGTGACCCTCCAGGAGGGCGACCTGTGGCTCGGCGACCTGCTCGCCCGCCACGCCGGCCAGCCGCGGCCGGCGGTCCAGGTCGGCCCCGACGACCCGGCGGTGATCCTGATGAGCGGCGGCACCACCGGCACCCCCAAGGGCGTGGTCGGGCTGCACCGCCACTACACGACCACCGGCCGCCAGCTCGGCATCTGGCTCCAGGCCGGGACCGAGCCCTGGGACGACGTGCTCATGGCCGCCCTGCCCCTGTTCCACTCCTTCGCCAACATCGGCATCCAGACCGTCGCCCTGCGCAACCACAACGCCCTCGCCCTGGTGCCCAACCCGCGCGACCTCGACGACCTGCTGCACACCATCGAGAAGACCCGCCCGACCGCCTTCAGCGGGGTGCCGACGCTGTTCAACGCCCTGCTGCACCATCCGAAGGTTAAGGCGGGCAAGATCGACTTCAGCTCGGTCCGGGTGTGCTTCTCGGGGGCGGCGCCGCTGCTGGCCGAGACCAAGCGGCGCTTCGAGGAGCTGACCGGCGGGCGGATCGTCGAGGGCTACTCGCTCACCGAGGCCATGCTGGCCTGCGCGGTCAACCCGGTGGAGGGCCCGAACAAGATCGGCTCGGTCGGCATGCCCCTGCCCGACGTGGAGATGCGGATCGTCGACACCGAGGGCGGCGCCCCGCTGCCCACCGGCGAGGTCGGCGAGATCCTTATCAAGGCCCCGCAGCTGATGGCCTGCTACTGGGACGACCCCGAGGAGACCGCCACCACCGTCAGGACCCACGACGGCGGGCGCTGGCTGCACACCGGCGACCTCGGCTACCTCGACGAGGACGGCTACCTGTTCATCGTCGACCGCATGAAGGACCTCATCAAGACCCACGGCTACCAGGTCTGGCCGCGGGAGATCGAGGAGGTGCTGGCCGCCCACCCGGCGGTGGCCGAGGTCGGGGTGGCCGGCGTGCCCGACCAGGCCAAGGGCGAGGTCGCCAAGGCCTGGGTGGTGCTGGCCCAGGGCCAGGAGGCCACCGGGGAGGAGCTGCGGGCGTTCGCCCGCGAGCGCCTGGCCCCCTACAAGGTCCCGGCGACCGTCGAGTTCCGCACCGAGCTGCCCAAGACCATGGTCGGCAAGGTGCTCCGGCGGGCCCTCAGGGACGAGCCTGGAGCAGTGCCTTCACCCGCTCCATCAGCTCGTACGGATCGAACGGTTTGACCACGAAGTCGTTCGCCCCGGCCCGGCGGGCGACCTCCTCGTCGGCGCTGATGAAGTTGGCCGTGAGCAGGATCACCGGGATGGTGGCCCCGCGCTGGTCGGCCCGGAGCCGCTCGCAGACGGTGTAGCCGTCGATCCGCGGCATCAGGACGTCGAGCAGGACGACGTCGGGCAGGAGGTCGAGGGCCTTGGTCAGCGCCTCCTGACCGTCCCGGGCGGTCAGCACCTGGAAGCCCTCGAGCCTGAGGTTGACCTCGACGAAGCGGACGATGTCGGCGTCGTCGTCGGCCACCAGCACGGTCCCGGTCAGTGTGGCTCCTTCCGTTCGGGCCCACCGCGTCGTTCGCTCGCCGCGAGGGGGAATGATCTCATCCGGAGCGGACGACTTGCACCGAGCGGGCAGAAGGGGACTGGTTGACAGTACCCGGCAGGAACGGTCAGCGTGGTCGCCCTATGATCGGCCCCTCCTTCGAGGCGGTGCTGGACGCCGCCGCCGGCGGCGACGAGGCTGCCTTCGGCATCCTCTGGCGAGACCTGCAGCCCGGGCTGCTGCGCTACCTGGAGGCCCTCGCCCCCGAGGCGGCCGAGGACCTGGCGTCGGAGACCTGGCTCCGGATCGTCCAGGGGCTCGACCGCTTCGCCGGCGACGAGCGGGCCTTCCGGGGCTGGGTCTTCACCGTGGCCAGGCACCGCGCCGTCGACCGCTGGCGCCGCCGTTCCCGCCGCCGCGACGAGCTGGTGCCCGCCGACGCCCTGGCCGGCCTCCCCGCCCCCGACGACCCGGCCGGTGCCGCCGTCGACGCCATCTCCAGCCGGGCCGCGGTCGCCCTGATCGCCACCCTCCCGCCCGACCAGGCCGAGGTCGTCCTGCTCCGCGTGGTCGCCGGCCTCGACGTCGCCCAGGTCGCCGCCATCACCGGCAAACGGCCGGGCAACGTGCGGGTCATGACCCACCGGGCCCTGCGCCGCCTGGCCGACCGGCTCGCCGCGGACACCCGCATCCGGAAGGCGGTGTAACGCCATGGGCCACGACGTGTTCCCGGCTGAGATGCCCGAGCCTGGTCCGGCCCTGCTGGGCGCCCTCGACCACAACACGGTCGAGCGGCTGGTCAGCGGGCGCATGGGACCCGACGACGCGCCCCCGGGGTACGCGGGGGTCGCCAGCGTCCTGCAGTCGGCGGGGGGCCCTGCCGGACCGGACGACCTGGCCGGCCAGGAGGCCGCCATGGCGATGTTCCGGGCCCACCGCCCGGCGGGGGAGCGGCGGGGCGCGCTGGGGCGGCCCCGCGGCCGGTCGCGGGCCCGGGTGGTGGCACTGGCGCTGGCCGGTGTGATGGCGGCCGGGGGGTTGTGGATGGCCGGTGGAGCCCGAACCGTCCCTGGGCTACGCTCCCCCACCGGGGGGCCCGGCGCCGGAGGGGCGGGTTCCGGCACGCCCGCAGTGGTGACCCAGGCCCGGCCCCTGGCGCCCCCGGTCACGGCTCCGGGCGCGGACGCCCGGGCGCCGGTCCCGTTCTCCTCGCGCGAGCGGTCCAGCCGGACCGGCGGGGTCACGGCCGGCCACGCGTCCGCCCACGGCGCCAACCAGCACCGGCCCGGCAAGCCCCCGAAGCCGAAGCCCAAGAAGCCCAGGCCCGAGACGCCCAGGCCCGAGACGCCCAGGCCCGAGACGCCCAGGCCCGAACAGGGCAAGGCACAGGGCAAGGCGAAGCCCGGGCACGAGAAGTAGCCGAACGGCTCGACGCCAAAGATCGGGCGCAACGTCCCGATTCGCTTATCATCGAACCAGTGGCGCACATGGGGGCTCGGGCTGCGATTCGGCGCTGATCGACGGTGGGCGACCCTGGCGGTCGCCATGCTGCTCGGCGCCGGTGGCGGCAGCCTCCTCGGCCTCCTGACCGCCCCCGACCGCGCCGACGGCACCGCCCGGGCGGAGGCGCCCGTTCAGCAGGTCGCCTCGTCCACCACCCGCCGCCCCCAGGGTCGCTTCGCCGGCGTCACCTCGACCACCCGGCATCGGCCCCGTTCCCTGCCGACCGTCACCGCCACCCTCACCCCGGCGACGACCGCGCGGCCTGCCATCTCGACCGCCCGCCCGACCACCACGATGACGCCGGCGACGACCACGACCGGCCCGCCGACCAGCGCCGCCACCACGACCACCGGCGGCGGCACCACCACCAGCTCCGGCGTCCAGTCGACCACCACCTCGACGACCTAGCCGGTCTCGGCCACCTCCAGCCGCCCGACCTTCAGGTGCCCGATCTCCACCTCGCCGACCCGCAGCTGGCGGATCACCGCCCGCCGGATCACCAGCCTCCCGATCGCCACCGCCCCCAGGGCGACCGCCCCGCCACTCACCACCAGCAGTGCGGTGAACCCGGCACTGACCGCCCCGGTCGCCGCCGCCCCGGTCGCACTGGCCCCGGTCGCACTCGCCGGCACCGACACCGGCTCCTGCCCGACCGCTTCCCGCTGCTCGCTCATGGTCCAACTCCCACAGCTTGGGCGTCACCTTCTGCGAAGGCAGTCTAGAGGCTTCGGGACCACCCTCCCCTGTGGATACCGGGCAATGCCGAGCGGCTTGCTGGCGTCGGTTCGCTCCCTGCAACTGCGGGGAGCTACCGCGCGGTGATTCACCTACGATGGGATGAGCAGGTGACCCGTCCCAAACATCCTGACAAGAACATCGAGGCGGTCCTTCAGGAAGCCGAAGGACATGGTTGGGTCAAGAAGGGGAGGGCCTACTTCAGGGCCCTGTGCACCTGCGGCAAAGGGCACGCGAAGTGGTCGATCCATCTGACACCGTCGAACCCGAACTACGCCAGGGATCTGCATGCCTGGTTCCGCCGCCAGGAATGCTGGTAGGGAGGCTGAGATGCTCTTTCACGTCGCTGTCCAGGTCCGGTTCATCGGGGACCTGAGCGAGCTGGAGACACTGCTCGACGGCGTGATGGAGGAGCTGGTCAGGCTCGACGTCACCGACCCGAGCATTGGAGGCACGCTCTCGGAAGGGGATGTCGAATTCAGCCTGGCGGTGGAGGCGGAGACGCTCGAGAACGCGACCGCGAACGTGTTCGGCACGATCCGGACGGCGATCCACGCCGCAGGCGGTGGAACGCCTGGCTGGCCAGCGTTCCGGGGCGAGGCGGTGACGGCGCAGCTCGTCGACGCCTGATTCCCCACAGCGGGGCACGAGCATCGGCTCAACGGTGCGGTGATCTGTCGCGGTCGTGACAGATCACTCCGACAGAGGCGACGACCTGGAGGCTTGTAGGCTTGCCTCCAGATGGCCCGGCCGGGGTCGGACGGGACGAGGAGGGAGACCAAGGCAGTGGAGCAGCCGCCGCAGCAGCCGGCTCAGCCTCCTCAGCGGCCGCCGGAGCCGCAGCCGTGGGGTGGGCGGCCGTGGGGGCAGCAGGCGCCGAGGCCGCAGCCGGCGCCCCCGCAATGGGGGGAGGTGCCGGCGCCGCGGCAGTGGGGGGAGCGGCCGGCGCCGGCCAGCAGGCCGCCACGGCCGCCGGGGCCGCCGCCGTGGTGGCGGCAGCCGGTGGGGCTGCTGCTCATCGGGGCGGTGGTGGTGATCGTGCTCTTCTTCGTCGTGCCGGTGTTCACCGGCGGGGGAGAGAACCCGGCGCCGACGGTCACCACCGGGGCGTTCGGGAGCCCTCCGACCACGGCCCCGCCGGCCGCGAGCACGACCAGCTCCGGCCGGCCGCCGACCGCCGAGGAGCAGCTCGGCGAGGCCGTCCAGAGGGAGCTGGGCACGGCCGGGCGGGTCGTCTCGGTGACCGCCCCGACCGGCGGGCCGGTCACCGTGACCTGGGAGATCACCCGGGCGGGGAGCCCAGGCCTGACCAAGAACAACGCCCGCTTCGGGGTCATGCGGATCATGCGGGCCATCCAGCAGACCACGACCGCGGCCGGCGGCGACGCCCCAACGGTCCGCCTGCTCGGGCGCTACCAGCTCGCCGGGAGCTCCGCCCCGGTCACCGTGGTGCGCCTGCGCTTCGACCCCTCCACGGTCGAGCGGGGCGACTTCGACGACCGCAACTACCTGGAGGCGTTCGAGCTCGCCGACGCCGCCGTCATCCATCCCACCTTCCGCGGGTAGGCCCGGTGGGGAGCGGGGCGGACCCGCTAGAACGTCCCCGCCCAGCTGCCCAGCATGGTGGCGACCCAGGTGGTGCCGGCGAGCAGGGCGAACAGCAGCACGGCGGTGAGGACGGCGAACCCGGCGGTCCAGAGGACCTCCTCGCTCGTCTCGGCGACGTCCTGCATTCGGCGTTCCTCCTCTCTGGCGTGCGGGGCGCTAGGCGCCGACGGGCGTGGGCTGGGCGGCGGCCACGGCGGCGCGGGCCCGGCGGCGCTGGCGGGACTGGGTGAGGCGCCAGGCGGCCAGGGCGCCGACCACGGCCACGATGGCCAGGTAGAGGGCGACCCGCCAGGCCCCGTTGACCCCGAAGGTCCCGGCCAGGGTGCGGGCGTTGGTGAGCAGGATGGCCGCGCCGACGATCACCCCGAGCTTGCGGGGGGCGATCCGCCGGACCAGCCAGGCGGCGAAGGGGGCGGCGACCAGGCCGCCGGCCAGCAGCAGCAGGACCAGGCTCATCGGGACCTGGCGCCAGCTCAGGGAGACCAGGAAGCCGGCGCTGGCCCCCAGCGCGACCAGGAACTCGCCGGTGTCGACCGAGCCGATCACCTTGCGCGGCTCCAGCCGCCCCGAGGCGAGCAGGGTCGGGGTCCCGACCGGGCCCCAGCCGCCACCGCCGACCGCGTCGAGGAAGCCGGCGCCCAGCCCGAGGGGGGCCAGCAGGCCCGAGGGCAGGGGACGGCCGGCCCGGGGCCGGGGGCCGCGGGGCTTGCCGAGGAACCGGTAGAGCACGTAGACGCCGAGGACGCTGAGGATGGCCGCCACCCAGGGCTTGGCCGTGTCGCCGCTGATCGAGGACAGGACCACCGCGCCGGCGAAGGCGCCGACCGCCCCCGGGAAGGTCATCCAGCGCACCGTCCGCCAGTCGACGTTGCCGAAGCGC
>DASZON010000106.1:0-10035 GCA_035550755.1 Actinomycetota bacterium
CTCGAGCGCTACGACGTGCTCGCCAACCTCGACGGCGGCGGGGTCTCCGGCCAGGCCGGCGCGCTGCGCCACGCCATCTCCCGGGCCCTGGTCGACCTGGACGAGGAGCTGCGCCCCGAGCTGAAGAAGCGCGGCTTCCTCACCCGCGACGCCCGCGAGGTCGAGCGCAAGAAGTACGGCCTCAAGAAGGCTCGCAAGGCGCCCCAGTACTCCAAGCGTTGACCGCCCGCCGGGAGGTACCGGTGGGAAAGCTGTTCGGGACCGACGGGGTTCGAGGTCTGGCCAACGCCGACCTCACCCCCGAGCTGGCGCTCGCCCTTGGCCGGGCCGCGGTCGGCGTGCTCCTGGCCGAGGGGTCCGGCGGCGAGGGGTCGGGCCGGGGGTCCGCGCCCGCCCGGCCGGCGGTGGTCGTGGGCCGTGACCCGCGGGCCTCGGGCACTCTGCTGGAGAGCGCCCTGGTCGCCGGGATCCTCTCGGCCGGCGGGGACGTGCTCGCCGCCGGGGTGGTCCCGACCCCGGCGGTAGCCTTCCTGACCCGGCACTTCGGCGCGGCCGCGGGAGCGGTCATCTCCGCCTCCCACAACGCCATGCCCGACAACGGCATCAAGTTCTTCGGTCCCGAGGGCTTCAAGCTCCCCGACGCGGTCGAGGAGCGCATCGAGGCCGCCCTCGGCAGCGACGCCCACGGGGCGCCCCGGCCGACCGGGGCCGGCGTCGGCATCCTGCGCCCGGCGGCCGACGACGCCGTCGAGGCCTACCTGGCCCACCTGCTGGAGGGCATCCCCGACCTGGACGGCCTCGAGGTGGTGGTCGACTGCGCCAACGGCGCCGCCGCCGAGATCGCCCCCGAGGCCTACCGCCGCGCCGGGGCCAAGGTCACCGCCGTGGCCGCCGACCCCGACGGCCACAACATCAACGACGGCGTCGGCTCCACCCACCCCGAGCACGTCCAGGCCGCCCTGGCCCGGTCCGGGGGCCGGGTCGGCCTGGCCCACGACGGCGACGCCGACCGCCTGCTGGCCGTCGACGAGCACGGCACCCTGGTCGACGGCGACGTGATCCTGGCCATCTGCGCCCTCGACGCCCGAGACCGCGGCGACCTGCCAACCAACACCGTCGTCACCACCGTCATGACCAACCTCGGCTTCCGCCAGGCCATGGACCACCACGGCATCGCCGTCGAGCAGACCGCCGTCGGCGACCGCTACGTGCTCGAGGCCATGCTCGCCGGCGGCCACGGCCTGGGCGGCGAGCAGTCGGGCCACCTGATCTTCCTCGACCGCGCCACCACCGGCGACGGCCTCCTCACCGGCCTGCGCCTCCTGAGCGTGGTCGCCCGCACCGGCCAGCCCCTGTCCGAGCTGGCCACGGTCATGCGCCGCCTCCCCCAGGTCCTGGTCAACGTCCGGGTCGCCGACCGCCACGCCCTGGAGGGCGCCACCGCCGTCTGGGAGGCGGTGGAACGGGAGCAGGCCCGCCTGGGCGACACGGGCCGGGTGCTGGTCCGCCCGTCGGGGACCGAGGCCCTGGTCCGGGTCATGGTCGAAGCCGAGACCCAGGAGGAGGCAACCGCCACCGCCGACCGCCTGGCCGCAGTGGTCGCCACGGAGCTGGGATAGCCTGCCCGGCTGCTACGATTGGTCCTTGTCCCCTCGAGCGGTCGTCGTCGCATGAAGGGAGCCTGACTGCATGTGTGGGATCGTCGGCTATGCCGGTCGTCAGCACGCGCTTCCGATCCTGCTCACCGGGCTGCGGCGCCTCGAGTACCGGGGGTATGACTCGGCCGGGGTGGCGGTGCTGGACGGGGAGGAGGTCCAGGTCGTCCGCAAGGCGGGGAAGCTGAGCGCGCTCGAGGAGGTGCTCGGCTCGGACACCGCGCTGGCGGGGGTGACCGGGATCGGGCACACGCGGTGGGCGACCCACGGGCAGCCGACCGACCGCAACGCCCACCCGCACCTGGACTGCAGCGGCAAGGTGGCGGTGATCCACAACGGCATCATCGAGAACTTCTACAGCCTGCGGCAGCAGCTGGAGGCCGAAGGGCACCGGTTCGCCTCCCAGACCGACACCGAGTGCGTGGCCCACCTGGTCGAGGCCGGCCTGCACGAGGGCCTGGCCTTCCCGGACGCGGTCCGCACGGCCCTGAACCGGCTGGAGGGTTCGTTCGCCCTGGCCGTGGTCCACCAGGGCGACCCCGGCGTGGTGGTCGGGGCCAAGCGGGACCTGCCCCTGGTCGCCGGGCGGGCTGAGGGCGAGAACTTCGTGGCCAGCGACTTCGCGGCGTTCCTCGACCACACCAAGGACGGGGTGATCCTGGAGGACGACCAGGTCGTGGTCGTCACCCCCGAGGGCCTGGAGGTCACCGACCTCGACGGGCGGCCGGTGGAGCCGTTCGAGCACCACGTCGACTGGGACCTGTCGGCGGCCGAGAAGGGCGGCTACGAGCACTTCATGCTCAAGGAGATGCACGAGCAGCCCCTGGCCATCAAGCAGACCCTCGAGGGCCGGACCGACCCGGCCGGGCGCCTCCACCTGGACGAGCTGCGGATGAGCGAGGACGAGCTGCGCGAGGTCGACAAGGTCTTCGTGGTCGCCTGCGGGACCGCCTACCACTCCGGGCTGGTCGCCAAGTACGCCATCGAGCACTGGACCCGGCTGCCGGTGGAGATCGAGATCGCCAGCGAGTTCCGCTACCGGGACCCGGTGCTGGACCGCAACACTCTGGTGATCGCCATCTCCCAGTCGGGGGAGACGGCCGACACCCTGGGGGCGGTCCGCTACGCCCGGCGCCAGCGGGCGCGGGTCCTGACCGTCTGCAACACCGTGGGGGCGTCGATCCCGCGGGAGTCGGACGCCGTCCTCTACACCCGGGCCGGGCCCGAGGTGTGCGTGGCCGCGACCAAGACCTTCGCCACCCAGCTGGCCGCCATGTACCTGGTCGCCCTGTACCTGGCCCAGGTGCGGGGGACCATGTTCGTCGACGAGGTCGCCGCCGTGGTCCGCGAGCTGGAGCGGATCCCGGCCAAGGTTGAGGTCTGCCTGGAGCGCAGCGAGCAGGTCCGCAAGGTCGCCGACACCTACAAGGACACCCACGACTGGCTGTTCCTGGGCCGCCACGTCGGCTACCCGATGGCCCTCGAGGGCGCGCTCAAGCTCAAGGAGATCTCGTACCTGCACGCCGAGGGCTACCCGGCGGCCGAGCTCAAGCACGGGCCGATCGCGCTCATCGAGGAGGGGACGCCGGTGGTGGTCGTCCATCCCTCCAGCCACATCTACGCCAAGATGCTGACCAACATCCAGGAGGTCGCGGCCAGGGGCGCGGCCGTGCTGGCGATCGCCGAGGACGGCGACCGCGAGGTGGCCGCCCACGCCACCCACGTGCTCCGGGTGCCGGCCACGGCCCAGCTGCTGGCCCCCCTGGTCTGCCTGATCCCGCTCCAGCTGCTCTCCTACCACGTTGCCGTGGCCCGCGGGTGCCCGATCGACAAGCCCCGGAACCTGGCCAAGAGCGTGACGGTGGAGTAGGGCGATGGCCTACGACATCGACCCCGACCAGTCGGTCAGCATCGTCGCCATCTTCCTGTTCATCGACGCCGCCTTCCTCGGCTTCCCGCTGGTGTCGAGCATGATGAACGGCTTCGGGTTCCCGCTGGTGCTGGTGCTGCTGGTGGCCGGGCTGATCGCGGCCGGGGTCGGGCTGCTCCAGGGGCGCCAGTGGGGCTGGTACCTGGCCATGGTCGTGATCGGCCTGAGCGCCCTGCGCGACCTGCTGTCGGCCAACCTGCTCGGGCTGCTGATCGACGCCCTGATCATCTTCCTGCTGACCCGGCCGGCGACCAGGGCCAAGTTCGGGGTTCGATGATCGTCGGGATCGGGATCGACGCCATCGAGGTCGCCCGCATCCGCCGCGCCCTCGAGCGTCACCCCGGCTTCCGGGAGCGGGTGTACACCAAGGCCGAGCTGGAGGCGGCGGCCCGCCGCGGGGTCGGCGAGGTCGCCTACCTGGCCAAGCGGTGGGCGGCCAAGGAGGCGACCTCCAAGGCGCTCGGGGTCGGGTTCTCGGGGTTCTCCTACACCGAGATCGAGGTCACCAACCTGCCCTCGGGCGCCCCCACCATCAAGCTCACCGGCGAGCTGGCCGACTGGGCCCACCTGCTGGGCGCCCTGCGCTGGCACCTCACCCTGTCCGACACCAGGGAGACCGCGTACGCCAGCGTGCTCGTCGAGGGCCCGGACGACTACCCGCGCCGCCCGCCCGGCCCCCCGCCCTGGGTCCGCCGCCGCCTGGACCGCCAGCGCGCCGCCGGGCCCGCCGGGTCGTGAGGCCGGAGGGCCGGGGGGCTGGGGCATGAGACCGATCGCGACGGTGGCGGCGGTCCAGGCGGCGGATGCGGCCGCCCAGGCGGCCGGGACCCCGGTCGAGGCGCTGATGGGGCGGGCCGGGGCGGCGGTGGCCAACGCGGCCGCCCGGGAGCTGGGCCGGGTGGCCGGGCGGCGGGTGGTCGCCCTGGCCGGCAAGGGCCACAACGGCGGCGACGCCCTGGAGGCCCTGGCCCGGCTGGCCCGACGCGGGGCCGGGGCCGAAGCCCTGGTCACCGGCGACCCGGACGGCCTCGACGAGCAGGGGCGGCGCTGCGTCGCCGTGGTCCGGCGGGCCGGGGGGCGGGTCCGGGCCTTCGACCCCGCCCTGGCCAGGCGGCTGCTGGCCGGGGCCGACCTGGTGCTCGACGGGCTGCTCGGCACCGGGTCGAGCGGCGCCCCACGGGGGGCGGTGGCCGAGGCGATCGGCTGCACCGCCGCGACCGAGGCGCCGGTGGTGGCCGTCGACATCCCCTCGGGGGTGGACGGGGCCACCGGCGAGGTCGCCGGCGAGGCCGTCCGGGCCGCGGTCACCGTCACGTTCCAGGCGGTCAAGCCCGGCCACGTCCTACCCCCGGGCAGCGGCCACACCGGCCGGCTGGAGGTGGCCGACATCGGCCTGCCGGTGGAGGCAACCCGCTGGGGGGTGAGCGAGGCGGCCGACCTGGCCGGCCTCGTCCCCCTGCCCGAGCCCGAGCAGCACAAGCGGAGCCGCGGGGTGCTGCTGCTGGTGGGGGGCAGCCCGGGCATGGGCGGGGCGCCGACCCTGATGGGGCTGGCGGCCCGCCGGGCCGGGACCGGCCTGCTGGTCCTGGCCGTGCCCGCCTCGGTGGCCGACCGGGTCGGGGCGGCCGTGCCCGAGGCCCTGACCGTGGCTCTCCCAGAGTCCAGCGGGGGGCTGGCCCGCAACGCCGACGACGCCTGCCGGCGCTGGCTGGGCGAGGCCACGGCCATCGGGGTCGGCCCCGGGCTGGGCCGGGCCGACGGCACCCAGAAGGTGGTCCGGGGGCTGCTGGCCGCCTACGACGGCCCGGCCGTGATCGACGCCGACGCCCTGTTCGCCCTGGGCACCGGCGAGCCCCTGGCCGAGCGCCGGGGGCCGACCCTGGCCACCCCGCACGCCGGCGAGTTCGCCCGGTTGGCCCCCGGCGCGCCGGGGACCCGGCTGGAGCAGGCGGCCGACCGGGCCGGCGCCTGGAGGGTGACCGTGCTGCTCAAGGGCGACCACACGGTGATCGCCGACCCCGGCGGGCGGCTGGCCGTGAACCCGACCGGGGTGCCGGCCCTGGCCACCGGGGGGACCGGGGACGTGCTCACCGGGCTGACCGGGTCCCTGCTGGCCCAGGGGCTGGACCCGTTCGACGCCGGCCGGCTCGGCGCCTGGGTCCACGGGCGGGCCGGCGCCCTGGCCGCGGCCGACCTGGGCCCGGTGTCGGTCGCCGCCGGGGACGTGGCCGGGCACCTCCCGGGGGCGTTCCGGGAGCTGCTCCGGAGTGGCCGGGGGGACCCCGAGGGGGTGCCCCGGTGAACCGTTCCGGGACCCCGTGGCCGGGGCTGCGGCCGGCGTGGATCGAGGTCGACCTGGACGCCATCGCCGCCAACGTCCGCGCCCTGACCGCTGAGGTCGCCCCGGCCCGGCTGCTGGCCGTGGTCAAGGCCGACGCCTACGGGCACGGGGCGGTGCCGGTGGCCAGGGCGGCGGTGGAGGCCGGGGCCGCCTGGCTGGGGGTGGCCCTGGTCGAGGAGGCGCTGGAGCTGCGGGCGGCGGGGATCCCGGCCCCGCTGCTGGTGCTGTCCGAGCCCCACCCGGCCGCCGCCGACGCCTGCGTGGCCAACGGGGTCGCGGTGACCATCTGCACCCGGGCCGGGGTGCGGGCGTTCGGGGCGGCCGGCCGCCGGGCCGGGCGGCCGCTGGCCACCCACCTCAAGGTCGACACCGGCATGCACCGCCAGGGCTGCGCCCCGGCCGAGCTGCCCGACCTGATCGCCGCCGCCCTGGCCGAGCCGGGACTCGCCGTCGAGGGCCTGTGGAGCCACTTCGCGGTCGCCGACGAGGCGGCCCAGACGGCCACCACCGACACCCAGCTCGCCCGGTTCCGGGACGCCCTGGCGGCGGCGGCCGCGGCCGGGCTGGAGCCGCGCTGGCGGCACCTGGCCAACAGCGCCGGGGCCACCGTCCGCGACGACGCCCGCTTCGACCTGGTCCGGACCGGCATCGAGCTGTACGGGCTCGCCCCCAGCGCCGAGCAGGCCGACCAGATCCGGGCCCGCCTGACGCCGGCCCTGGCCCTGCGGGCGGCCGTGTCGGCCCTGCGCACGGTCGAGGCCGGCGAGCGGGTCTCCTACGGCCACCGCTGGGAGGCGCCCCGCCGGACCCGGGTTGCCACCCTCCCCGTGGGGTATGCCGACGGCCTGCGCCGCGGCCTGTCGGGCCGGATCCGGGTCCGGCTCGGCGGGCGCGACCTGGCGCAGATCGGTACCGTGACCATGGACCAGGTGATGGTGGACGTGGGCGAGATGGACGTGGAGGTCGGCCAGGTGGCCACCCTGCTCGGCGACCCGGCCAGGGGCGAGCCGGGCGTCGCCGAATGGGCGGCCGCCCTGGACACGATCGAGTACGAGATCACCTGCGGCCTCTCCCCCCGCCTCCCCAGGGTCCACCACCACGCCGGCCGGGTCGCCGGTCCCCGCGGCAAGGTCGAGGAGGCGGTGGGGTAGGAGTGCCAGCCAGGAAGACGGCCGGCCGGGCCGCCCGCACCGCCGTCGAGCGGTCGGGGCGGGGCAAGAACCCGGCCGTGCGCAGGAAGCCCGCCGCCCGGAGGCGGCCCGCCGCGAAGAAGAACGGCCACAACCCGTCCCTGACCGCGCGCGGGATCGGCCTCCTGGCCGGGGGGCTGCTGCTGGGGATCGGGGCCGGGGTGACCCTGGAGAAGACCCTGGTCGGGCGGGACCGGCGGCGGGAGGACCCCGAGGTGGGGGAGCGGTTCGGGAGGATCCGCGGGACCCCGGCCAAGGTGACCAGCCACGACGGGACCCGGCTGCACGTCGAGGAGCTGGGGGAGGGGCCCTGCCTGGTGTTCGCCCACGGGTTCTCGCTGAACCAGGACGCCTGGCACTACCAGCGCCGCGACCTGCCCGCCCGCTTCCGCTGCGTGTTCTACGACCAGCGGGGCCACGGCCGCTCGGGCCGGCCCCGCAAGCACGACTACTCGCTCCAGGCCCTGGCCGGCGACCTCAAGGCGGTGCTCGACTGGACCGGCGAGGAGCGGGTGGTGGTGGTCGCCCACTCCATGGGCGGGATCGCCACCCTGCAGTTCGCCGAGCAGTTCCCCGAGGAGCTGGGCGGCCGGGTGGCCGGCCTGGTCCTGGTCGGCTCCACCTACGTCGACACCGTCCGGGGCATGACCGCCGCGGTCAGCGCCTGGGGGGCGGCCTGGGCCCAGCGGACCCTGATCACCTCGGCCTTCCGGTTCATGGGCCAGGACCCCGTCCGGGCCCAGCAGCTCCGCCGGCGCGGCAGCGACCTCGGCTACCTCGGCACCCGCCTGTTCGGCTTCGGGTCCAGCCCGTCGCCCAGCCAGGTCGCGTTCATCGACCAGACCCTGGCCGGCACCGACGTCGAGGTCTGGGCCAAGGTGTTCCCCAGCCTGGTCGACTTCGACCTCTCGGAGTCGCTGGAGGCGGTCAGCGCGCCCGCCCTGATCGCCACCGGGGACAAGGACCGGCTGACCCCGCCGGCCGCGGCCAGGCACATGGCCGCGAAGATCCCCGGGTCGCGGCTGCTGATCCTGGAGGACGCCGGCCACTGCGCCTTCCTCGAGGAGCACGAGGTCCTCGACGCCGAGATCGCCGCCTTCGCCGACGAGGTCCTGTCCCCGGCCAAGGCGGCCGGGCGGAAGCGCCGCCGCACCGGCGTCCGCCGGGCCAAGGGCTCGTAGGCTCCATGGCCCTGGGCGTCGAGGACCTGGCCGTCGGGCACTGGACCGACCCGGTCGGGCTGACCGGCTGCACCGTGGTCGTCCCGCCCCCCGGGAACGTGGCCGCGGCCAGCGTCCGCGGCGGCGGGCCCGGTACCCGCGAGACCGACCTGCTCCAGCCCCAGGCCCACGTCGAAGGCGTCTCGGCGGTGCTGCTGACCGGCGGGAGCGCGTTCGGGCTGGCGGCCGCCCAGGGGGTGGTCGACTGGTGCGAGCGGCGCGGGCTCGGCTACGGCCGCTTCGGCCGGCCGATCCCGATCGTGCCCGCGGCCGTGCTCTTCGACCTGGCCGTGGGCGACTGGGACGCCCGTCCGGGCTCGGCCGAGGGCGAGGCCGCCTGCCTGGCCGCCACCACCGACGACGGGCCCCAGGGCAACGTCGGCGCCGGCATGGGCGCCACCGTCGGCAAGACGGCCGGGCCTGACCACATGACCAAGGGCGGCCTCGGCTGGGCGGTGGTCGAGGCCGGGCCGGTCACGGTCGGCGCCCTGGCCGCGGTCAACGCCGGCGGGGACGTGCTCGACACCGACGGCACCATCCTCGCCGGGGCCCGGGTGCCCGGCGGGGCCAGGACGGCCCTGCGCGAGCGCCTGGCCAGCCCCAGCGGCGACGGCGAGGTGCCGGTCCCGCCCGGGGGCAGCACCACCCTCGGGGTGGTGGCCACCAACGCCGCCCTGACCAAGGGCGAGGTCCACCGGGTGGCCGTGCAGGCCCATGACGGCATGGCCAGGGCCATCTTCCCCGTCCACACCAGCTTCGACGGCGACACCGTGTTCGCCGTGGCCGTGCCCAGGGTGCCGGCCGCCATGGACCTGGTAGCCTTCTTGGCCGAGGAGGCGCTGGCCGCCGCCATCCGGGCCGGGGTCCGGGCCGCCGGTCCAGTCGCCGGCATCCCGGCCGCCTCCGACGCATCGAGCGGAGGAGGGGAATAGCGTGCCGCTCTACGAGTACCGCTGCGCGGACTGCGGCCACCAGTTCGAGGCCCTGGTGCCGGCCGGTCGCGCCGACGCCGAGTGCTGCCCCGACTGCGGGTCCGAGGCCCGCCGGCTGCTGAGCCTGGTCGCCGCCCCGGTCCGGGGCAGCGACGGCGCCGCCATGCCCGTCGCCGGGGGCGGCGGAGGCTGCTGCGGCGGGGCCTGCGGGAACTGCTGAGGTGCCGACCGAGCTGGAGGCGGTCGCCGCCGAGGCCGCCGGCTGCACCCGCTGCCGCCTCCACGAGAGCCGCACCCAGGTCGTGTTCGGCCAGGGCGACCCCCGCGCCGACCTGATGTTCGTCGGCGAGGCTCCCGGCTTCCACGAGGACCGCCAGGGCCTCCCCTTCGTCGGCCCCTCCGGCCAGCTCCTCAACCGCCTGCTCGAGGGCATCGGCCTGCGCCGCGAGGACGTCTACATCTGCAACGTCGTGAAGTCCCGCCCGCCGCAGAACCGCGACCCGCTGCCGGACGAGATCGCCGCCTGCCGGCCCTGGCTGGACGCCCAGATCCGGCTGGTCGACCCCAAGGTGGTGGTCACCCTGGGGAACTTCGCGGCCAAGACCCTGCTGGAGACGAGCACCGGGATCACCCGGCTGCGGGGCCGGACCTACCCGTTCCAGGGCCGGGTGCTGCTGCCGACCTTCCACCCGGCGGCGGCCCTGCACGCCCAGGGACGGCGGACGGCCGGGCCGAGCCCGCTGGAGGCGATGGAGGACGACTTCCGG
>DASZON010000107.1:0-4463 GCA_035550755.1 Actinomycetota bacterium
TAGGCCTCGAGCGCTCGCCGGGCCGAGCGGCCGATCGGGACCAGCCGCTCCTTGGCCCCCTTGCCGAACGCCCGCACCGTCCCGTCCTCCAGGTCGAGGTCGTCGACGTCCAGGGCGGTGGCCTCGCTGACGCGGAGGCCGGCCGCGTACAGGGTCTCGAGCAGGGCCCGGTCGCGGACGGCCAGCTGGTCGTGGCCGGCGACGGCCCCCAGCAGGGCCTCGACCTGCTCGATGGACAGGGCCTTGGGCAGGCCGGCCGGGACCTTGGGGGTGCCGAGGTCGCGGGAGGGGTCGGTGCCGGCCAGCCGTTCGCGGACCAGGAACCGGTGGAACCCCCGGACCGCGGCCAGGGCCCGGGCCACGCTCGAGGCCCGGTACGGGGTGCCCTCGGGGGTGCTGCCGGCCCGTAGCGCCCCCAGGAAGGCGACCAGGTCGGTCTCGCCGGCCCGGGCCGGGTCGTCGATCCCGGCCGCGGCCAGCCAGCCGGCGTAGCGGTGCAGGTCGCGGCGGTAGGCGCTGAGGGTGTTGGCGGCCAGCCCCCGCTCCACGGCCAGGTAGTCGAGGTAGCGGCGCACCGCCGCCGCGGCCGCCGGCCCCATCGGCGCGGTGGGCACCCCGGCTGGCGGCGCGGAGGCGGGCATCGGCGGCTAGCCGGCGTCGGCCAGGGCGGGGATGACCTCGGAGAGGGGCCGCCAGTCGAGGCCGTGGGCCTCGGCGACCTGCTGGTAGGTGAGCTCGCCCCGGTAGACGTTGATCCCCTTGGCCAGGGGCGGGTCGGCCGCCACGGCCTCCTCCAGGCCGGCCGAGGCGATCTGGACCGCGTACGGGAGGGTGACGTTGGTGAGCGCGTAGGTCGAGGTGTGGGGCACCGCCCCGGGCATGTTGCCGACGCAGTAGTGGACCACCCCGTCGACCACGTAGGTGGGGTCGGAGTGGGTGGTGACATGCGAGGTCTCGAAGCAGCCGCCCTGGTCGATGGAGATGTCCACCAGGACCGCGCCCTGCTTCATGGCCCGGACGTGCTCGGCGGTGATCAGCCGGGGGGCCTTGGCCCCCGGGATCAGCACCGAGCCGATGATCAGGTCGGCGGCCAGGGCCAGGTCCTCGACGGTCTGGCGGTTCGACATCAGGGTGACGATGCGGCCCTTGTGGATCTGGTCGACGTAGCGGAGCTTGTCGACGTTCTTGTCGAGCAGGGTGACCTCGGCCTCCATGCCCTGGGCGATCCAGGCCGCGTTCTGGCCGGCCATGCCGCCGCCCAGTACCAGCACCTTGGCCGCGGCCACGCCCGAGACGCCGCCCATCAGCACCCCGCGGCCGCCCGACTCGCGCTCCAGCAGGTGGGCGCCGACCTGGGGGGCCATGCGGCCGGCGACCTCGCTCATGGGGGCGAGCAGGGGCAGGCGGCCGTCGGCCAGCTCGACCGTCTCGTAGGCCACGGCGGTGGTGCCGCTGTCGATCAGCGCCTCGGTGACCTCATGGCTGGCGGCCAGGTGGAGGTAGGTGAACAGCACCTGGTCCTTGTGGAGGCGGTGGAACTCCTCGGGGACCGGCTCCTTGACCTTCAGGACGAGGTCGGCCTCGCCCCAGACCTCGTCGGCGGTCTCGAGCACGGTCGCGCCCGACTTCTCGAACTCCAGGTCGGTGATGGAGCTGCCCAGCCCGGCACCCTGCTCGACGTAGACGCGGTGGCCGGCGTCGGTCAGCTCCCGGACGCCCACCGGCGTGATCGCGACCCGGTACTCGTGGTCCTTGAGCTCCCGCGGGATGCCAACGTCCATGGTCGCCGCCTTTCCTCGTCCCGAGGCCCACCGTCGGGCCCGGGCACGCCAAGTCTACAAGCGGGGGCCGGCCGGTCAGGGGCCCGCGGGTTCCCGGGTCAGTCCGGGCGGGCGGCGGCCCGGCGGGCCGGGGCGTCCGGTGGCGGGCGGTCGGCCTGGTCCGGGGCCCAGGTCCCGGCCAGCTTGAGCCCGTAGAGGCCGAGGGCGACCAGGGTCTTGGCGTCGCCCGGCGGGCCGGCGGCCTTCCGCAGCGCCTCCGCCAGGGGCAGGCGCACGACCTCGATGCCCTGCTCCTCCCAGTCGGCCGGCGGGGCGCCGCCCTCGATCGGGGTGACCCCCTCGGCCAGGTAGAGGTCGAGCACCTCGTCGCTCCACCCGGGGGTGGTGTAGAAGCTGGCCAGGAAGGTCAGGGTGCCGCCCTCGACCCCGAGCTCCTCGGCCAGCTCGCGGCGGAGCGCGTCCTCGACTGCCTCGCCCTCGACGTCGTACTTGCCGGCGGCGATCTCCAGCAGGCGGGACCCGACGGCGTGGCGCCACTGGTCGACCAGGACCACCCGGCCGTCGTCGTCCACCACCAGGGCGGCCACGGCGCCGTTGTGCTCGACCACCTCGCGCTCGCCGGTACGGCCGTCGTCGTCGACGATCCGGTCGGTCCGGACCGTGACCACCTTGCCCCGGAAGGGGCGGCGGGTGTCGGCGATCCGGAACGGCGGGGGGTCAGCCACCGGGGCGCCCAGGTCCCGGGCCCGGCGTGGCCCGCGGGGCGTGCCCGGTCACTGGCGGCCGGGTTCGCCGGCGGGGACGGGGCGGGTCGGGAGCGGCGGGTCGTCGTCGTGGCGGACCGTGTCGGCCAGGCCGTCGCTGCGCAGGTCGACGGTGGCCGGCGGCTCTGCGGGGGCGGTCGGCACGGGGCTGTGGACAGCGGTGCGCGCACTTCCCGGCTGCCGGCTACCCTCCCGTTCGGGGGCCCCAGCACCCGGCGGGTCGAGCTCCGGCGCGCCCGGGGTCGAGGTGACCTGGGTCGCCGGGGCCGAGACCGAAGCTGAAGCCAGGGCCGAAACCGGGGCCGGGGCCGAAGCTGAAGCCAGGGCCGGGGGCGAAGCCGAAGCCGAAGCCGAAGCCGAGGACGGGGACGGGGACGGGGACGGGGACGGGGCCGAAACCGGGGTCGGGGACGTGGTCGAGACCGAAGCCTGGGTCGGGGACGTGGTCGAAGCCGAAGCCCGGGTCGGGGACGGGGTCGAGACCGAAGCCCGGGTCGGGGCCGCCGCGGCCGAGGGCGAAGCCGGGGCGGGGATCGTCGTTGTGGGCTCGGGGTCCCAGGGGCGGGGTGGGGTGGGGTCGCCGCCGTTGCGGTGGACCGGGGCGCCGTCGGGGCGGGCGCCGGGGGCCGGGGCGGCGGCCGACCGGTCGCGGTGGTCGGCGAAGGCCGTGGCCGCGCCCACGAAGTCCCGGAACAGCGGGTGCGGGCGGGTCGGGCGGGAGCGGAACTCGGGGTGGAACTGGCCGGCCACGAACCAGGGGTGGCCGGGCAGCTCGATCATCTCGACCAGGCGTCCGTCGGGCGAGGTCCCGGAGAAGACCAGCCCGGCCTCCTCCAGCCGGCGCCGGAAGCGGTTGTTGACCTCGTAGCGGTGGCGGTGGCGCTCGAACACCAGCCCGTCGCCGTAGGCCTGCTCGGCCTTGGTGCCCTTCCTGATGCGGCACGGGTCGAGGCCGAGGCGCATGGTGCCGCCCTTGTCGGCGACGCGGCGCTGGTCGGGCAGCAGGTCGATCACCGGGTAGGGGGTGTCGGCCTCGAACTCGCTCGAGTTCGCGGCCTCCAGCCCAGCCAGGTTGCGGGCGATCTCGATCACCGCGCACTGCAGCCCCAGGCAGATGCCCAGGTAGGGGACGCCGCCCTCGCGAGCGAAGCGGATCGCCTCGACCTTGCCCTCGACCCCCCGGATCCCGAAGCCGCCGGGCACCAGCACCCCGTCGACGGTCTCCAGCACCTTGCGGGCCGCCGGGTCCTCGAGCTCGTCCGAGGCGCACCAGACAACCTCAACCTCGACTTTATGGTGAAACCCGGCGTGCTGGAGGGCCTGGGTGACCGAGAGATAGGCGTCAGGCAGGTTGATGTACTTGCCGACCAGGGCGATCCGGACCTTGCGGCGGGGGCTGCGGATCCGCTCGACCAGGGCCCGCCACTCGGTCAGGTCGGGCTCGCCGGCCTTGTCCTCCAGGCGCAGGTGGCGGACCAGGTAGCTGTCCAGGCCCTCGGCGTGGAGCACGAGCGGGATTTCGTAGATGGAGTCGGCGTCGGGGGCGGACACGACTGCCTCCACGTCGACGTCGGACAGCAGGGAGATCTTGCGCTTGAGGGCGTCGGTGATCGGCCGGTCGGTGCGGCAGACGATCGCGTCGGGCTGGATACCCAGCGAGCGCAGCTCCCGGACCGAGTGCTGGGTCGGCTTGGTCTTGAGCTCGCCCGAGGGGCCGATGTAGGGGACCAGCGAGACGTGGACGAACACCACATGCTCGCGGCCGATGTCATGGCGGAGCTGGCGGATCGCCTCGAGGAAGGGCAGCGACTCGATGTCGCCGACGGTGCCGCCGACCTCGGTGATGACCACGTCGGCGTCCTCGGCCACGCGGACGATTCGGGCCTTGATCTCGTTGGTGATGTGGGGGATGACCTGG
>DASZON010000108.1:0-2075 GCA_035550755.1 Actinomycetota bacterium
ACCTCGGCGGCCAGGGCGTCCAGGACGGCCAGCTCGCCCTCCTCGAAGCCGCCGAAGCCGGTGCGGTTGTAGGTGCACAGCACCCCGATGACCTTGCCCTCGACCCGCACCGGGGCGGCCAGGCAGTCCCGCCAGCCCTCCTGGCGCAGCCGGGCCGGCAGCTCCTGGTCGCCGTCGGCGGCCGACACCCGGACGGCCTTGCCGGTGCGCATCATGGCCGCGGCCAGGGTCTCCTGGCCCGTCTCCTCGACCCGCCGCTCGTGGCCGGGGGGCTCGTCGTGGCTGCGGTGCACCACCCGGGTGCCTTCCAGGACGATGACCAGGTCGGTCACCTCGGACTCGAAGCAGCGGCGGACCTCGTCGAGGAAGTCGGGGAGGGCGTCGCGCGGGTTCATGGGCACGGCCAGGACGTGGGTGGCCCGCTGCATGCCGGCCAGCCGGGCCCGGTCGGCGCGGACGGCGGCGAAGGCCCGGCCGGTCCAGTGCAGCACCGCCAGCGGCACCAGGAACAGCGGGGCGGTCCAGGGCGACCAGGCGTAGGCGGCCACGAACAGGACCCCGAGGGCCAGGTTGATGCCCCCGCCGACCAGCCACACGGGCACGACCAGCGGCCTCACCGAGGCGAGGACGGTGGGCAGCGATTGGGAGCCGTTGAGCCAGATGATGCCCACGAACGCGAGCACGTTGACGGCGGTGGTGGCGGCCATGGCCGCGGCCAGGGCGAGCAGGTCGTGGGTGGTCGGCGGGACGGCCTGGTCGCGTAGGGCCGACAGGACGATGCTGCCGGCGGCGGCCGCGGCCATCCACTGGGCGACGTTGAAGGCCGCCTTGACCGGGTGGATGCGCTGGAGGCCCTCGGACAGGGTCTGGGCGACCCCGACGGCCAGCACGGCCAGCAGGGGCGGAAGCACGAAGATGGTCGGGGCGAGGATCGCCTCGAACAGGTCCTCGGCGTTGCCCTGCTCGCTCCACTGGAACTGCAGGGTCGGGAAGGCGGCCGCCGTCAGCAGGACCAGGAAGGTCAGCACGGCCGGCCAGGGCACCTCGCCGGTGCCCGGGTTGCCGGTGGCGAGCAGCCCCCCGGTGATCCCGAGGGCGGCCAGGCCGGCGGTGAACAGCAGCACAGGGACGGGGAAGGCGCTGTCGCGGGCCTTCCCCGTCCCATTGGCGGCCGAGCTGGTCACCCTATTCCCAGGCGCCGTACCAGGCGGAGCCGGCCAGGCTGGACCCGTAGGACTCGTCCGACTCCTGGCCGTACCAGGTCGAGCCGCGCCACTTGCGGCCCGGCCAGTCGGTGCCGTACCAGCTCACCCGGTACCAGCGGTACACCTCCCAGGTCGACACATACCAGTCGGACGGGACCCATTGGGCGCCACTGTAACCACCGGGGTTCCAGACCAGTAGCTGGGCCGTCAGGGTGGCGCCGAGCACCGGCCCGAGCACAGTGCCGAGGAGGCTGTCCGTCCTGACCTGGACCGAGCCGCGGCTCAGGGCCAGGCTGCCCTGGCCGTTGGAGCGGGCCAGGCCCTGGTTGGCCAGACCGGCCGGGGCCGAGAAGGCGGCGGCGCTGGCGTCCACCACCCCCGACCCGACGGCCATCGGGTCGTCGGAGGCGGCATCTCGGGCCGTCGCGGTCAGCGCGTGCTTGACCCGGTCGGGGGTGAAGCCGGGGTTGGCCTGAAGGGTCAGGGCGGCCACGCCGGAGACCACCCCGGTGGCCATGGAGGTGCCGCTGCCCCGCCGGTAGGACCCGTCGACGTAGTACGGGTAGGTGGTGTCGATGGTGCTGCCGGGGGCGCGCAGGGAGATGACGTGGGCCCCGGGGGCGGCGACGTCGGGCTTGGCCAGCCCCTGGGCGGTCGGCCCGCGGCCCGAGAAGTCGGGCAGCTGGTCGTCGTTCACCCCGGTCGTCCCCCGGTCGTCGGTGGCCCCGACGGTGATCACCCAGGGGTCGTCGGCGGGCTTGGTGATGGTCCCGGGGTCCGGGCCCTCGTTGCTGGCCGACACGACCACGGTCATGCCGGCCGCCCAGGCCCGCTCGACCGCGTAGTTGAGCGGGTCGACCTTCCAGTCCT
>DASZON010000109.1:0-3723 GCA_035550755.1 Actinomycetota bacterium
GTTCCTGGCCATCACCAACACCCACCACTGGGTGCTGTTCTTCACCAACAAGGGCCGGGTCTACCGGGTGAAGGTCCACGAGCTGCCCGAGGCGGCCAGGAACGCCCGCGGGACCTACGTGGCCAACGTGCCGGGAGCGACATTCCAACCGGACGAGAAGATCGCAGCAGTGCTCGACCTGGACGACTACGACGATGGTAAGTTCCTCGTCCTGGGTACCAAGGATGGGATGGTCAAGAAGACCGCCCTCAGTGAGTACGACTCACCGCGGGTGGGATTGATCGCGATCAACCTGCGAGGCGACGATGAGCTCATCGGGGTCAAGCTCACCTCGGGCGAGGACGACCTCCTGTTCATCTCGCGCAAGGGCATGGCCGTCCGCTTCAGCGAGTCCCACGTCCGCCCGATGGGAAGGCAGACCAGCGGCGTGACCGCGATGCGGCTGCGACGCGAGGACAAGGTGCTGGCCATGGAGGTGGTGCGCGCGAACGCCGACCTGCTGGTCGTGACCGACGCCGGCTACGGCAAGCGCACCCCGCTGGAGCAGTACGCGCGCAAGGGCCGGGGCATCCAGGGCGTCAAGACGGCCGAGCTGACCGAGGCCCGCGGCTTCATCGCCGGCGCCCTGGTCGTGCAGGACGAGGACCACATCTTCCTGATCACCGATACCGGGCAGATCATCCGGACGCGCGTCAACGAGGTCCGCCGGGCTGGCAGGGCGACCCAAGGTGTGCGCATCATGCGGCTTGCGAGGACAAGCGGCCGGGTCGCCGCGGTGGCGCCGGTCGTCAAGGACGAGGAGTAGCCATGTCCAGCCAGTACCCGCAGGTGCAGACGCGGCCGATGCCGCGCCCGGCGGCCTCCGCCATGGCGCCTGCGGTCGACCGCCGGGCCCGGCTCGTCCTGCGCCGGCTCGATCCCTGGTCGGTGCTGAAGTTCTCGGTGGTCTTCTACTTCTGCCTGATGCTGATCAGCCTGCTGGTGTTCGCGGTCATCTGGTTCGTGCTGGTCAACATGGGCGTGTTCACGTCCCTGACCGACTTCGCCGGCAACTTCAACCTCGAGGTCGCCTTCCCCGCCGGCACGGTGTTCCGCTGGTACACCTTCGTCGGCCTGCTGGGCGTGGTCGTCTGGAGCATCGTCACGGTGCTCCTGACCCTGCTGTTCAACCTCGTGAACGACGTGACCGGGGGGATCGAGGTCGTCCTGGCCGAGCGGGAGCAGCGGCACCCCGGTTCCTGACCTCACCGTCCCCCGGCGGCCGCCCCGAACGCGGCGGCGAGCTCTGCCGGGTGCCCCGGGCCGCGCCCTGGTGACCACCCCCCGAACCCGGACGGCCGCCACCCGAACGGCGTCCCTGGCCCGGCTGGCGGCGGTCCAGCTCCGCGCTGAGCTGGTCCCGGCGGCCCTCCCAGCGTTCGGCGACCTCCTCGACGGCGTTGCGGGCGGCCTCCAGCCGCTCCAGCTCGCCCGGGTTCGAGCGCTGGGCGGCGGGGCGGGCGGTCCCGGACGCGGGCTTCCGTGCCCGGTGGGCCTCGATCTCCTGGTCGAGGTCGCGGCCGAGACGGCGCAGTTCGAACAGGGACTGGGTGAGCACCCGCCGGGCCGCGGCCAGCTCACGCGGGCCCGGCGACCCCTCGGCGGGCAGCGCCTGGACCAGCGCCCGTCCGGCGGCCAGCTCCTGGCGCCGCAGCGCCTGCTCGTAGTCCCGCGCACTCCGCTTGCGCTCCGGCGCCACCACACCCAACTCCTCGCTCGTCGTTCCCCGGCGACAGGGTAGCCAGCCAGCGCCGGTTCGAGTACCCGGTTTTCTTCGCGAGTGGCCCGCTCGCTGGAACTGTCACCAATAGGACGGTTCGCCCGCCCGATCGTCCATATACTCCTGCCATGGCGACATGCCCGAACTGCGGCAACCAGCTGGTCGACCAGCCCAAGTTCTGCCCGGAGTGCGGCAGGGCCCTCGGGCCGCGGGTCTCGACCCAGGAGTTCCGGATCATCACGGTCGTGTTCTGCGACGTGGTCAAGTCCACCGAGCTGGAGCGCGAACTCGACCCCCAGCCCATGCAGCAGCTCCTGGACCGCTACGGCGAGGCCGTCCGCGGCGCCCTGGCCGGCGGCGGGGCCAGCGTCGGCAAGCGCCACGGCGACGGGTTCATGGCCGCCTTCGGCGTCCCCGAGCTGCACGAGGACGACGCCCTGCGGGCCGTGCGGGCGGCCGCCGAGCTCCGCGAGGCCCTGGACCAGCTGGCCAAGGAGGTGCGCGAGCAGCGCGGCCTCGAGTTCCACGTCCGGCTCGGCATCAACACCGGCAACGTGCTCGTCCGCGACGCCGGGACCCTGGAGGAGGAGCTCACCGGCACGGCCGTGAACCTGGCCAAGCGGTTCGAGGAGGCGGCCGGGGCGGGCGAGATCCTGCTCGGCGAGGAGACCTACCGGCTGGTCGCCGACGCCGTCAAGGCCGAGGCGGCGGGCCCGGTCACGATCAAGGGGACCACCGAGCCCCAGCAGGTGTGGCGGCTGCTGGAGGTCCTGCCCGACCGCCCGGGCCGGGCCCGGCGGCCGATGGCCCCCATGGTCGGGCGGGCCCGCGAGCAGGAGCTGCTCCGGCACCTGTTCGAGCGGGCGGCCGCCGAGGGCACCTGCCACCTGGTGAGCGTGCTCGGCTCGGCCGGGGTGGGCAAGTCCCGGCTGGTCGACGAGTTCGTGGCCGGTCTCGCCGACCAGGCCACCGTGCTCCGCGGCCACTGCCCCGCCTTCGGTGACAGCATCACCCTGTGGCCGATGGTCGAGGTCGTCCGCCAGGCGGCCGGGATCGCCCCCGACGACTCGGCCAAGCAGGCCCGGGCCCGCCTGGGCGAGCTGCTCGGCGGCGAGGAGCGGGGCACCCTGGTCACCCAGCGGATCGCCCAGCTCCTCGGCCTCGGCCGGGACACCGGCCTGCCCGAGGACACCTTCTGGGCGGTGCAGCGACTGCTCGAGACCCTGGCCCGCCGCCAGCCGCTGGTGCTGGTCATCGACGACCTCCAATGGGCCGACCCGATCCTGCTCGACGGGCTCGAGCACGTCGCCGAGTACGCCGACGCACCCCTCGTCCTGCTGTGCATGGCCCGCCCGGACGAGCTGTTCGCCCGCCGCGCCCACTGGCCGGGCGGCAAGGCCAACGCCCTGTCGTTCACCCTCTCCGCCCTGCCCGAGCGCGAGGGCGAGCAGCTGGTCGTCCACCTGCTCGGCGGCGACCGGGTCGACCAGGCCGTCCAGGCCCACGTCAGCGAGTGGGCCCAGGGGTTCCCGCTGCTGGTCGAGGAGCTGGTCAGCAGCCTCCGGGAGGAGGGGCGGCTGCAGTCCGCCGGCGGCCGCTGGACCCTGGCCGCCGAGTCCGGGGAGGCGGCCGAGCGGCGGGCCCGCGAGGTCCCGACCTCGATCCACGCCCTGCTCCTGGCCCGCCTCGACCGCCTCGGCGCCCGCGGGCGGGCCCTGGTCGAGCCGGCAAGCGTGGTCGGCCAGCAGTTCCACCTTGGCGACATCGAGGCCCTCAGCCCTGGCGCATCGGCCGCCGAGCTCAACGCCGGGCTCCAGGAGCTGGTCCGCCAGGACCTGATCCGGCCCGACCACGGCCCGACCTCGGCCCCGCTGCCACCCAACAGCGGCCCCGGCTACCGGTTCCGGCACGCCACCATCAAGACCGTGGCCTACGAGCGCCTCCCCGACGACCGCCGGGCCGAG
>DASZON010000110.1:0-5859 GCA_035550755.1 Actinomycetota bacterium
GGGCAAGCGCCTCGTCCGGGAAGTTGAGGACGGGCGCACGGTCGGGGTCAACCGGGTGTACGTGCCCAACGTGTACGTCTACGAGCTGTCCCCCGGCGACCGGGAGCGGTTCGCCGACTACGAGGTGGCCCTCGCCCAGGAGCTGGCCGCCCTGGCCGTGGACACGGCCCGGGAGCGCGACTGGGCGATGCTGGGGCCGGCCCGGATCGAGTTCGAGACCGCCGACGACCTGGAGGTCGGCCGGTTCCGGCTCGCCGGCCGGGTCGAGGCCGACGAGCAGGAGCGCGACTACGCCGCCGCCGGGGCCGCCCCGGCCGCGCCGGTGGGGCCGCACACGGCCATGCTCCCCGGCCAGCGTCCCCGGCCCAAGGTCAACGCCCCGGCCAGCCTGGTCCTGGTCCAGGGCGGCCAGCCGATCCGGAGCTGGCCGCTGGCCGGGGCCGAGCTGACCATCGGCCGGGCCGAGCAGTCCGACATCCCCCTGGCCGACCCCGGCGTGTCCCGCAGCCATGCCCGGGTGGTCCGCGAGGGCGACGACTTCATCGTCGAGGACCTTCGCTCCACCAACGGCACCGAGGTCAACGGCCAGCCGATCCGGCGCCGCCGCCTGGCCAACGGGGACATGCTCAAGCTGGCCTCCTCCACCCTCCAGTTCCGGCGGGAAGGCTGAGGGCTGATGCCGCCGATCTTCCTGCTCGCGGTCAAGATCGCCTTCCTGGTCATCCTGTACCTGTTCGTGGCCAGGGCGGTGCGGGCGGTGACCCTTGACGTGTTCGGGCCGCGGGCCGAGCGCCGCCGGGCCCGGCCGTCGCGGGCCCCGACCCGCCCGGTGCCACGGTCGGGCGGCCCCGGCCGGCCGGCCCGGCGCCTGCCCCGCGAGCTGGTGGTGACCGACGAGGGCGGCCGGCGCACGGTCCCGCTCAAGGAGTCGCTGACCGTCGGGCGGGCGGCCACCTGCGACGTGGCCATCCGCGACACCTACGTGTCCAACGTGCACGCCCGCATCTACCAGCGCGACGGGTCGTGGTGGCTGGAGGACCTGGGGTCGACCAACGGCACCTACATGAACCGGACCCGGGTCCAGCAGCCGACCGCGATCGGGCCTGGCGACGAGGTCAAGATGGGCAAGGCGACGCTGGAGCTGCGCCGCTGATGCGCCTGGTATTCGCGGCCGCGACCGACGTTGGTCGGATGCGCAAGAACAACGAGGACAGCTACCTCAGCGCCAAGCCGGTGGCCGCGGTCGCCGACGGCATGGGCGGCCACAGCGCCGGCGAGGTGGCCAGCGCCATCGCCATCGAGGAGCTGACCGCCCTGCGCGGCCGGGGGCCGTGGGAGAACGAGACCGCCGCCACCGACGACCTCAAGCAGGCGATCCTGCGGGCCAACCGGCGCATCCGCGAGATGGCGGCCAGGGACCGCAGGCTGAACGGCATGGGCACGACCCTGGTCGCCCTGCTCGAGGACGGCGACATGGTGCACGTGGCCAACGTGGGCGACTCCCGCGGCTACCTGCTCCGCCAGGGCGAGCTGTCCCAGGTGACGGTGGACCACTCGCTCGTCCAGGAGCTGGTCGACGACGGCCGGCTGTCGCCCGAGGACGCCGAGCGGCATCCCCAGCGCAGCGTCATCACCCGCGCCCTGGGGATCGACCCCGAGGTCGAGTTCGACCTGTTCACCTACAAGCTCCAGGTCGGCGACCGGCTGCTGCTCTGCTCGGACGGCCTCTCGGACGTGGTCGAGCCGGCCCAGATCCGCAAGGTGCTGCTGCGGGTGCCGAGCGCCCAGCGGGCCGCCCGCGAGCTGGTCACGGTGGCCAACGCCAACGGCGGGCCCGACAACATCACCGTGATCGTGGTCGACGCCGTCGACGAGTCGGCCCCGCTCGCCGACGACGGCGGCGACACCACCGGCGACCTGGTCGCCGGGTCGGCCACCGGGGCCCTGCCGGTGGTCGGCGACGGCGAGCCGACCGGCCGCCGGAGCGGCCGCGCCGCCAGGGCCAAGGACCGGTCCCTGGCCACGCACCGCCGCCTCCAGCGGTTCCTGGTCGCCGGGATCGTGATCCTGGTGGTGGCGGCGCTGTTCGTGGCCGGGCGGAGCTTCCTGTTCAGCCGCTACTGGGTCGGCTTCGACGGCGACTCGGTGGCCGTCTTCCAGGGGGTGCCCGGCGACGTGGCCGGGCTCCGGTTCTCCCGGCTGGTCGAGCGCAGCCCGGTGACCCGGGCCCAGGTCCCGGCCGGCTACGCGGCCCGGCTTGACGACGGGGTCCCGGCCGACGACCTGGCCGACGCCCGCAGCATCGCCCTGTGCGCCCCGCTGGTGTTCAGCCCCGGCGGCTGCTCCGGCGACCCGGCGGCCTCCACCCCGACCACGGCGGCCGGGACCACCGTCAGCACCCGGGCCCCGGGAGGCTGACCGGTGGAGTCCCGCCGCAATGTCGAGCTGTCGCTGCTGCTCCTGGCCCTGATCCTGTCGGTCGGGGCCTACGTCATCGTCGGCCTGGCCGCCGACAACGAGGTCCCGGCGGGCAGCGCCGGCTACGGCGCCACCCTGGCCGGGCTGTTCCTGGGCGGCCACCTGGTGCTGCGCTGGCGCGCCCCCCAGGCCGACCCGATCCTGCTGCCCGGGGCGGCCCTGCTCAACGGGCTTGGCCTGGTGATGGTGCGGCGGCTCGACTACGCCGAGGCGGCCAAGGAGAACTACCGCCCCGAGGCCCCGGCCCAGGCCCTGTGGACCGTGCTCGGGATGGCGGTGTTCGTGGCCGTGATCCTGATCGTCCGCGACCACCGGGTGCTGGACCGCTACCGCTACACCTGGCTGCTGCTGGGCGTGGCCCTGCTGGTGCTGCCGGTGCTGCCGGTGCTCGGCCGCGAGATCAACGGGGCCCGGCTGTGGGTCCGCATCGGGCCGTTCTCCGGTCAGCCGGCCGAGGCGGCCAAGATCGCCCTGGTGGTGTTCCTGGCCGCCTACCTGGCCGAACGAAAGGAGCTGCTGGCCACCGCCACCTACCGGGCCGGGCCGTTCCTGCTGCCCGAGATCAAGTACTTCATGCCCTTGCTGCTCGCCTGGGGGGCCAGCCTGTTCGTGCTCTTCTTCGAGAAGGACCTCGGCTCCAGCCTGCTGTTCTTCGGGGTGTTCGTGGCCCTGCTGTACGTGGCCACCGGGCGGTTCTCGTACGTGGCCACCGGCCTCGGGCTGTTCCTCTTCGGGGCGGTGGTCGCCTACAACCTGTTCAGCCACGTCCAGGTCCGGGTGGCGACCTGGCTGGACGTCTGGCGGTACTACAACGACCGCGGCTTCCAGCTCGCCCAGGGGCTGTTCGCCCTGGCCACCGGGGGGATCTTCGGGCAGGGGTGGAACCAGGGCCGGCCCGACTTCATCCCCTTCGCCTCGACCGACTTCATCTTTGCCGCCTTCGGCGAGGAGCTGGGCCTGCTCGGGGTCACGGCCATGCTGCTGGTGTACCTGCTGATGGCGTTCCGGGGCCTGCGGATCGCGCTGGCCGCCCCCGACGACTTCGGCAAGCTGCTGGCCGTCGGCCTGGTCACCAGCTTCGCCCTGCAGGTGTTCGTGATCGTCGGCGGGGTCACCCGGCTGATCCCCCTCACCGGCATCACCCTGCCGTTCGTCAGCTTCGGCGGCTCCAGCCTGCTGGCCAACTACGCCCTGATCGCGCTGCTGTGCCGCATCTCCGACGAGGGCACCCCGGCCCCGGCCGGCCGTCCGGCCGCCCCGGCCGACACCGGGGAGGTGACGGTCATCCGATGAACCGCCAGATCCGGCGGGTGGCCGTGGTCGTCCTGGTCGCCTTCCTGGCCCTGCTCGCCGCCCCCCTGTACTGGCAGGTGCTGGCCGCGCCGCGCCTGGCCAACGACTCCCGCAACACCCGGGTGCTCATCAAGGAGTACTCGATCGAGCGGGGACCGATCGTGCTCTCGGACCGGTTCGAGGTCGCCACCTCGGTCCGCTCCCGGCAGAAGGGCGACCCGCTGGAGTTCGTCCGCCGCTACCCCGAGGGCGAGCGCTACGGCATGGTCACCGGCTTCTACTCGCTGGTCTTCGGGCGCACCCTGGCCGAGCAGGAGTTCAACTCCTTCCTGCTCGGGCGGGCCCCCGAGCAGTTCGGCCAGAACGTGACCGACCTGCTCACCGCCCGTGAGACCCCCGGCGGGACCCTGGTCCTGACCCTCGACCGGGCCACCCAGGAGGCCGCCGAGTCGGCGCTGGGCAACAACAAGGGGGCGGTCGTCGCCCTCGACCCGCGCACCGGGGCGGTACTGGCCATGACCACCTTCCCCCGCTACGACCCCAACCTGCTGTCCAGCCACAACCCCGAGGCCATCCGGCGCAACTGGGAGCGGCTGGTCAACGACGAGGACGGGCCCTTGCTGAACCGGGCCGCCGGGGGGCTGTACCCGCCCGGGTCGACCTTCAAGGTCGTCACCGCCGCGGCGGCCCTGGAGAACGGGGTCACCATGACCGACGAGCTGCCCTCCCCGACGGTCCTGGACGTCCCCCAGACCTCGGCCGACATCCGCAACTTCGGCGGCTCGAGCTGCGGCGACGGCAGCCTGACCCTGACCGAGGCGCTGGTGATCTCCTGCAACACCACCTTCGCCAACCTGGGGATCGAGCTGGGCAGCCAGAAGCTGGCCGCCGAGGCCGAGAAGTTCGGCTTCAACCAGCCCAGCCCCTACCAGCTCCCGGCGGCGACCAGCGTCATCCCCGAGAAGCAGGACGTGCCCGCCACCGCCCAGAGCGCCATCGGCCAGCGCGACGTGCGGGTCTCGCCCCTGCAGATGGCCACGGTGGCCGCGACCATCGCCAACGGCGGGCGGCGGATGGGCCCGATCGTGGCCCAGGAGGTCGTCTCCGACAAGGGCAAGGTGGTCAAGCGGTTCGAGGGTGAGGACTTCGGCCAGGTGATCCCCGAGCGGGTGGCCGGCGACCTCCAGGACATGATGCGCCAGGTGGTCGAGCGCGGCACCGGCACCGCCGCCCAGATCCCCGGGCTCCAGGTGGCCGGCAAGACGGGCACGGCCCAGCACGCCCAGGGCAAACCGCCGCACGCCTGGTTCATCGGCTTCACCAGCTCCGGCGACCGGGCGATCGCGGTCGCGGTGGTGGTCGAGAACGGCGGCAGCCTGGGCAGCGAGGCCACCGGCGGCCACGTCGCCGCCCCGATCGCCAAGCGGGTCATGGAGACCTACCTGCGGGGCGGCGGATGAGCTCCCGATGGCGCGTGAACGGGCCGCTCCTGCTAGCCTGGCGGCCGCGCGGCGAGCGCCTGGATCCCCCGGCCGGCCAGTCCGGGCGCCCACCGCCGACAAGCCCGACCACCGTCCCAGAGGACGACGACTGATGTCCACGACTCCGCACATCCTGCTGGACCGGTACGAGGTCGGGCGCCTGCTCGGCGCCGGTGGCATGGCCGAGGTCTTCGAGGGCCGCGACCGGCTGCTGGCCCGCCGGGTCGCCATCAAGGTCCTGCAGGCCCAGTTCGCCCGCGACCCCAGCTTCCTGATCCGGTTCAAGCGCGAGGCCCAGGCCGCGGCCAGCCTCAGCCACCCCAACATCGTGGGGGTCTACGACACCGGCAGCGAGGACGGCACCCACTTCATCGTCATGGAGTACGTCGACGGCCGCACCCTCAAGGAGGTCATCCGCGCCGAGGGCCCGCTCTACCCCGAGCGCGCGGCCGAGATCTGCGCGGACGTGTGCAGCGCCCTGGCCGCGGCCCACGCCCGCGGGCTGATCCACCGCGACATCAAGCCCGGCAACGTGATGCTCACCCCCGAGGGCAAGGTCAAGGTGATGGACTTCGGCATCGCCAGGGCCACCACCTCGGAGACCATC